>CAYYHS010000513.1:0-2641 GCA_964471785.1 uncultured Chitinophagaceae bacterium | reverse complement strand
CGTCCCGAAATTTACATTTATCGTCGGCAACAGCTACGGAGCCGGCAACTATGCCATGTGCGGCAAAGCATACGATCCTAGATTGATATTCGCGTGGCCAACGGCACAGATCGCCGTTATGGGGGGGAAACAGGCGAGCGAGACATTGCTGTCAATCAAAACCCAGGCAATGGAAAAAGGAGGAGCTCACATTTCGCCGCAACAACAGAAATCCCTTCTTGCCGAGCTTCAGGCCCGGTACGAACAAGAACTTGACCCTCTCTACGCCGCAGCTCGATTGTGGGTCGATGGCGTCGTCGATCCTCTTCGGACTCGCTCCATCATTTCGCGCGGCATTGCGATGGCATCCAACAATCCCGATATTCGTCCGTTTAATCCCGGTGTCCTACAGGTGTGAGGGTTATGCGCCGATTCGCAATGTTGGGTCTTTTTCTCTCCCAGTTCGTCTTTCTCGCGACAGACCTTGCCGCCCAAAACAGCAAGGATTCCGATGGACCTCGGACAAACCTAACGGCGGTGTCTTTTCGTGAGGATTCGCTCTGCGGGGGCGACTATACGATTGCGGACTCCTCATGGCTTGATCTTTCGTATTTCTTCCCTGCGTTCCTTAGAGACCGAGGCAGCCTGGAAAAATATATTCGCGATCCGAGGTTTCAGGAACTCCGCCGCGATTGCGGAGATACGATCGCTGTCGATCTCATCTTTGCTCGTGCGTATGAGATCGCTGATGGCTCGATGGGACACGCGCTGCTGATCGCCGCGCTTGCGACGTTCGACCATTTCCGGCTCGGCGTGATTTTTCCTCTGCTCGGTGTCGTTTCGTTCCCGTTGGGCCTGGAATCGCGCAGTGAATACAAAATGCGTTACGCTCACCTCCCCCGGCGCATCCTACCGGACAGCATCGGCAGGTCCCGGAGAGATAGAGATAAATTGCAGCACTTCTTTGGCTCAGCGTTTCTCACATACACTTTCGATTCAAAGATTATAGCACAATCGATCGGCGATTTTGTAGAATGGGGAGAGCCCCTCTTCATCTCAGGCGGGGATTATGATGAGAGAGATAGGTATGCCAACCGGCTGGGCCAGGAATTTGGGATGCGCCTGTTGGATGGGGAGAAGGCACTTCCTTCCGACATATTGTGGAGGAAGTGAAACGAGGAGAGTGAGGCTCTGCAGATCTCCCTCGGCGATTTGCAGAACCAGACTCAATCCAGTTTTATCGCACGATCTTAAAATTGAAATTCGGATTCTGAAAAGCGCCCATCAGGCGAACCCAAAGGGGGAGAATCATTTCGGTCCCTCGTGCGGTCGTAATGTCGCCCAGGTCGATGACGCTTTTCCAGCCAAAGCCTCCCTTCAGAATTTCCGTTACCTTCGCTTTTGCGGCCGGATCGTTCCCGCTGACGAAAATATCGTGGCTGCCCGGAAGCAAGTCTGGGTTTACCATAAGGTTACAATTCAGCGTGTTGAGTGACTTTACGACCTTCACTTGCGGAAACGCACGCTGGATTTGTTCGCCGAGAGAGTCGGTGTTGCAGACCGAAAGGCTCGGCGGCATCCCTTTCGAGAAATCGAGCGGGTTGGAGACGTCAATCAAGATTTTTCCATTCATGTTGCTTGCGCCGGCTAGTTTCAGAGCTTCGAGCGCTGCCATACCGGAAGTACAGTTAAACAAAATTTCTCCGAAACTTGCCACTTCGGCAAAGGTACCCTGCGAGGCATTAGACCCGTTCGCTTTCACCCATTCCGCTGCTTTCTCATTCGTAGAAGTTCTCGATCCCATCTTCACGCTATGGCCAAGTTGGACGAGTTTTGATCCAATAGCTTTTCCCACCATCCCAGTTCCTAATACCCCGATTTTCATATTGACTCCTTATTTGATTGGATGTCACCAATTCGAAATTATAGTTCCGGCCCTGCTGCCTGGTTACAAGAGTAACGCTGAAGCCATGCGGGCAGTTCCCGAGCCAATTTCCAATTTGAGCGGGGGCAAAGTCGCACTGCAACTTCAAAAGCGGTAGGAAATGCCGAACCCCTGCAGATTGGCAGACATGGTTAACGAAGAGTTGCTTGTTCCAGCCCCCACCAATTCTCTGAATCCGCCGCCGACAGTTTTCCCGATTGCGTAGCCGATCAACGCTCCCCCGACTGCGTCCGAGAGCCAGTGGATGTTCGTCGAGACACCGATTCCAATCACCGAAGCGTAAGCATACGAGGCGATGTGGAGTGATCTGTTTTCCGGGTAGAGCTCAGCAAGTGTTGTCGCCATTGCGAATGCGTTCATCGTGTGACTGCTGGGCCATCCGTCGTACGCACCGCGTCGCAAGAAACCGAAATGGAAATCGCCGCTGTAGTCGGTAGTTCCGCGAACGATGTTTTGGTCGTCCGGAGGCCGTCTTCCGGTCAGCGCCTTTACAGCAGAAGAGATCCCGACACTGATAAGAGCCGCCTGGCCCAGAGCTAGTCCGGTGATCTGAAGCTTTTCGCTTTCGGCCGATCTTCCGTAGATGTAGAGCGTCAACGGTACGACAATAGGAGCCAACGCTCCGACTTCGACGGCTGCGAAACCCGGATTGGAGATACCCTTGTTGTTTGCATACGTGTTCCATTTCCAGTCGATTCCGCTCTTGATGATCGCGTA
>CAYYHS010000512.1:0-2646 GCA_964471785.1 uncultured Chitinophagaceae bacterium | reverse complement strand
CTCGGGGAGTCTGGGTTTCGCGCTACGAATACGCCGGCATCGATTCGGCAAAATCGAAAGCTCGTATTACGGAAGTCTTCGAAAAAGCTCGTGCGGCAAAAATGAACATGGTCTTTTTCCAGGTCCGTGGAAGCGGCGATGCGTTCTACAAGTCGCACTTCGAACCCTGGTCTGAGATGCTCACCGGGACACTCGGAAAAGATCCAGGTTGGGATCCGCTGGGGTATGCGGTCCATGAAGCGCATCGGCTTGGGCTCGAGATCCACGCCTGGATCAACACGTTTCCGGTCTGGTCGGGGAAAAAACCGCCCATCGAGACAACGCCCCGCTCGCTGTACCTCGCCCATCCAGAATGGCTGGTCTGCGATGCGAACGGAAAACCAATGGCCTTGAACGATCACTACGTCAACATCTCGCCGGGCATTCCGGAAGCACGCCGGTTTGTCATCAATGTTGCGCTCGACATCGTGGATCGCTACGATGTCGACGGAGTTCAATTCGATTACATTCGTTATCCGGAGGATGCCCCGAAACTGGGATACTCGCACGATTCGATCAGTGTCGCACGATTTAAGAGCCCGGAAGGCAACCCGAACAGAGTGGACTGGGAGAACTGGCAACGAGAGCAAGTGAACCAGTTTGTCTACAGCGCGTACAATGCAATCACCGAACTCAAACCCTGGGTCAAAGTTTCTGCCTCGGTTATTGGAAAATATTCCGGGACAGGATGGACCGCCTACAGTGCAGTCTACCAGGATGTACGCCGTTGGATGGAACTCGGGAAAATGGATTTCGTCGTCCCGATGGTCTATTGGGAAATGGGTCACAAGACGCATCCCTTTGGTCCGTTGGTAACGGAGTGGACTTCTCGCGTTGCGTACGACCGGCCGGTCATTCCCGGCATTCTCATGGGACTCGAGCAAAAGTTTGGCTGGTCGGAGATTGAGGATGAAGTTGAAGCAGCCCGTGAGCGCGGAGCGGTAGGCGTTGTCTTCTTTTCTGCGTCCGGTCTGGAAAAAGAGTCCTCCATCCTCGGCGCACGTGAGTTCCCGTACTGGTCCGACGTTCCTCAGATGACGTGGAAAGATTCCGTTGCGCCTGAACCGCCGGTGTTGCATCAGCTGAAAGTCAAAGGGACGGACCTTGACCTCGCGTGGAAACCTAATCCCGGCGACGAGGGGACGGTCTATTTCAATATCTACCGTTCGGCCTCGCCCGTGATTGATGCAAACGATGTGAAAGAACTCCTTTTTGTTACCGGCCGAGGCGTCGAAGAATTTCTCGATGCGACAGCAGAAAACGGAAGGTGGTATTATGCTGTCGCTTCGGTCAACCGCGCAGGCAACGAAAGCAAACTCTCAAACGTCGTCTCCCTTGAGACCCCTGCCGCGGTTGATACGGCAAAGTAGTTAATGCGATCGTTTTGTACAGTTACTCTTTATGGCGATAGAAATCGACTATAATCGACGCGCGATCAGCGAACTTCTGAAATCGGCGGACCGCGCGATCAAAGAAAATAACCTCGATGGAGCTCTCAATTTCATCGATAAGGTGTTTAGTATCGAGCAGCGGAATGTTTATGCCCGCGCGTACCAGGAACGAATCCTCGCTTTAAAAGAAGCCGAAGCAAAAGATAAGGCATCGGTAGAAAAGAAGGTACAGCCCCCTCCGCAAAAAGCTATGCCGCCGGCGGAAAAAAAGAAATCTGACGTACCGGTCTCAGCCGCAGAGGAGAAAAAAGCGTCATCTGCTCCACCTCTCCCCCAGTCGGCTCAAAAAATTGCGTCGCTCCATCTTCCTCACTCACCCGCAGCCCTTGAGGCATACCGAACTCTGTTGACGGAGATATGGGTCGACGGAAATGTCAGCATCGAGGAACAATCGCAGATCGATTCCATGAAGGATACCTTTGCCATTACGGAGAAGGAGCACGCCGACATTGAGCGGCAGGTGCGCATTGACGCGTACTTGAACTCGATCAGGGAGGCATGGAAGCTTGGCGTCACTTCGTTCGTCGATATCCGGAAACGATTCAAGATCTCGGACCAGGAGCATCTAAGCGTTGAGCAAACGATCAACCAATTTCTGCAGTCGCTGAAAGTGAAGGGAACGGTCCTCCTCCTGGACGACGACAATGCATTTCTCGCCATCATTAAAGACGTCCTTGCAGAATCAGGTTTTACATGCGTCGCTTTGAACTCCGGAGAGGACGGACTGAAGGTCCTCGAATCGTTGACCCCGGATATCGTTATCTGTGACATTGATTTTGGGAAACCGAAAATGAACGGGTTCACATTTTTCGAGAAATTCAGAGCGATCGACCGTTTGATTGACGTGCCGTTCGTATTCATGAGCGGGCTTGACCAGGACATCGTTGTCCGCGCAGGGAAGCAGATGGGAGTTGATGATTACCTGACGAAACCGTTCGACGCAGAGATGCTCATCGCCACCATTGAAGGTAAGCTCAAGCGGTCACGCGAAATGAAGCGGATTGCCCATCATCCCAAGATATAACGAGCCAGGTGTTCCGGCAATCACTGCACATACGGGGGTATCGAACGATTCATATTCACGAAAGAAATTCTTGAAACTATCATAACTCGCAAGCGTTCATGAAGAACTTCTGGAAAAGACTAAGAACATTCA
>CAYYHS010000511.1:0-2646 GCA_964471785.1 uncultured Chitinophagaceae bacterium | reverse complement strand
AGCCTCTATCGGAATCATGGACGTCCTTATTAAAAGGGGTCCGATTTGTGAAGTTGATATTTCGGAGGATGTATGAAGAACGAACTTGTTGGAATGCACTCCCTCGCCCAACGTGCGGTACGAGCCGCCGTCTTTGTCTCGACCGCGCTTGCCGTATTTCTTCTCTCTGCATGCGAAACGAACGAACCATTGAGTCAAAACAACGCGAACACGCTGACCGGGCTGCAAAATCAAAATAAATCGCTATTGAAAGCGGCGAGTGTTGTTGTACCATTAGGTTCGGTATCGACGTTTGCCGTTCTCGGCGCAACGACCGTTACGAATGATGGAGCTTCGCTCATCCGCGGAGATTTAGGTGTTAGCCCTGGTACCGCAATCACCGGCTTTCAACCGACCCCGCTAAACGCGATCTCCGGTCCCGGAACCGTGACCGCGGGACTCGGGATTGTGAAGGGAACAATATATGCTGGAGGACCGGTCGCTGCTCAGGCTCATAATGACGCCGTCATAATGTACAATTTTCTCGCGTCCCAGGTACCTGACACAACGTACGCTGGTGTTACTCAGCTTGACGGGCTCACCTTCACGCCCGGAGTTTATCGATTTGCACCCTCAGCTAATTTGCAAGTGAACGGATCTGTCTATCTTGATTTCCAGGGAAACAGCGATGCGCAGTTTATTTTTCAGATGGGAACCACGCTTGTAACGATGGCCGGCTCAAACGTCATCGCTATCAACGATAACAATCAGACCTGCATCGGTTCGAACGTATATTGGGCAGTTGGATCCTCCGCGACCATCGATGGTGCTCAGCTCGTGGGAACCGTTGTCGCCACAACGACAATTACAATGACTTCCGGCGCAAAGGTTTCGGGGAGAATTTTGGCATTGAATGGTGCGGTGACGATGATTACCGACACGATTGCTGTCTGCAGCAGTTCTTCCGGCGGCGGGGTTCCTCCCGAGCCTTGCAGAGATTTCGTCACCGGCGGCGGATGGATCGGCAGAACCTCCGATGGCAAGGATCATAGAAATGACAAAGCGACCTTCGGCGTTTCCGGCGGCATCAAGAACAACAAGTTCTGGGGTCAACTCTCATACAATGACCACAATGGCGTGAAAGTCAAGAGTACGAGCATCACGGATTACATCGTCATCAATTCCGTAACACGTGAGATTGACGGGATTGCAAAGGTCAACAATAGAGGTGCTTTCAACTACACGGTTGTTGTTGTCGACAACGGCGAGCCCGGCCGCAATGACAGCTTCAGTCTGAAGCTCTCGAATGGCTACAGCGCTTCCGGCACCCTGCTGGGCGGAAACATCCAGCTCCATACGAAATGCGGGGAGTCGCGAGACAAGAATGACAAAGAGAATTATATCGATAACGATGAAGATAATGGTAATAAGAACTGCGATTTCGATTGGGAATAAGCATCCGGATCAGGATACGTCTCGGTTCGCAGTCCGAGGCGTATCCGTCTATGGAACCATACAACTCGCTAATTGACGGGTGACTTGACCAACAGTCAAACAAGCGCCTCTCGAGCGGTGTGTACTTTTACAGTTTGGTTGCCGGATCGTTTTTCTCGATGTTGAATATGATAGCAGCATATTTGCTCTACGTGTGCCCTTGAAAATCACGATATTCCTTTCTTTTTGGCGTAACACAACAAGGTGCCAACAATGAAAACCATTCTGATCGTTGATGATGATCCCTCTATGCGATTATTTGAAAGAAGGGTCCTTTCTCCGGAAGGGTATGGGCTTTTGGAGGCAGAGGATGGCGCCGCCGCGCTCGAAATCGCAAAAGCCAAACTTCCGGACCTCATCATCAGCGATGTGATGATGGACAATGTGAACGGATTTATGTTGGTTGAATATCTGCTCAATGATCCGGCAACAGAAAAAATCCCGATGATTCTAGTGACCGGCCAAGCACAGAAAGCCGGGATGTGGAGTTCCGATGCGAATATTGGTTACCTGCGGAAACCCGTCTCGCCAGATCAATTGCTCGCCGAAGTGAAGAAATGGATAAAATAGTAGATCTCCTGCCGTTGTCCTCGCCTCGAGAAATGAAATTAACCAGTCATCAGTTTATGTGACATTGCGAAGCTTTGTTGGCTCCTTTGACATGCATTTGCTTTCATTTTCCTGATCTCTTCCATCTTCCCTGATCCATCATCCCTCTTCCATCTTCCCTCATCCATCATCCCTCTTCTTCGGGTGGCCTAATACATCAGCAATCGGAAACCGCTGAAGCTCCTCATCCTCGATGCAATAATTCAATACAACTGGAGCCGGACTAATTGCAATCGAAGGTTTTTTTTTATAAATTAATTTCACAAGAAACAGTTTTTGTTTAGCGAGGCAAGTGGTTACCCGGATAGCTCGATTCTTAACTTCTCGGTCGAGCATGGCTAGGAAGAACTAGCAGAATTGAATCAGGTTTGAAGAGGCGGGGTAGCTCAGCTGGTTAGAGCGTCGGAATCATAATCTCCCGCCGAAAGACGGCTGGACAGGCTCCGGTCGCGGGATCGAAATTTGCGCATCGCGTTTTAATTCATATTTATTAATTCTTAATTTTTCCCGGCGGGGTAGCTCAGCTGGTTAGAGCGTCGGAATCATAATCTCCCGCCGAAAGAC
>CAYYHS010000510.1:0-2653 GCA_964471785.1 uncultured Chitinophagaceae bacterium | reverse complement strand
GGCGGACAATGCAGCGGTGCAACAGATTGGCTTCTATCAGTTAGCTGGCAATGAAAGAATTGTTATGAATAGCCCTTACGCATGATTGCCGGCAAACCAGTCGCTCCTCGCTAAAAAGCATATACCCCTTAGTTAAGTATCGTTCTGCATGGGGCAAAAGTTTTTATCAAAGTCCGTCTTCTATTCATTCAAAAGCGAAGGAGCTTGATCATGGAAGAAAATGTTCAATTCAAATTAAATGGCAAGCCCATGAAGTTGAGTGTGGACAGTGATCGGAGGCTCCTATGGGTTTTGCGTACTGATCTGGGATTGACAGGAACCAAATTTGGGTGTGGAGAAAGTTTTTGCGGAGCTTGCACAGTCGTTGTCGACAATGAAGCTGTCCGATCGTGCCAATTAGCTATAAAAGATGTCCAGGACAAAGAAGTTATTACCATCGAGGGATTGGCGAAGAACGGTGAAGCGCATCCCTTACAGAAAGCGTTCATGGAGAATGACGCTATGCAATGTGGGTATTGCACCCCGGGCATGATTATGAACGCTTATGCATTGCTCCGTAAGAACCCACGGTCTTCAACCTCAGAAATCATCGCGGGTATGGATGACAACTTATGCCGTTGTGGAGCGCACATCAGAATCGTTAAGGCCATGCAAACTGCGGCTAAGGAAATGGAAGGAGGATTCTAACATGAAAGACGATCAACTATGGGACATCGACTCAACGGACAAAACTGCCGATTTTCCGATGAATCGCCGGGAGTTTATTACAATTGCAGGCGGTGGGATTTTTCTTTTCTTCACAATCGGGGATTTATCGGTTCTTGCACAACAAGTGCCGGGTAGAAAACTCCCGACCGATTTCAACGCCTTCCTGAAAATCGGTGAAGACGGAAGAGTTTCTTGCTATACAGGGAAAATTGAAATGGGGCAAGGCATATACACTTCTTTGGCGCAAATGTTGGCCGATGAACTGGATGTTTCACTCAACGCGGTCGATATGGTAATGGGAGATACCGATCTTTGTCCCTGGGATATGGGGACTTTTGGTTCCATGTCGACACGCTTCTTTGGACCGGCACTCCGGGCTGCCGGCGCAGAAGCCAAACGCGTTTTGCTGGATCTGGCTTCGGAGCAACTCAAAACAAATGTGGAAAACCTGGCAACTGAAGATGGCCTCGTCCTTGACAGAAGAAATAAACAGAACCGGGTTTCCTACGCCCAGCTTGCTAAGGGCAAACAAATACAACGTCACCTTGCTCCGGTATCTATAAAAAAGCCGTCGGAGTTTAAAATAATGGGGAAGCCCGCATTGCGTAGAGATGCGGAAGAAAAAGTAACGGGCAGGGCAAAGTATGCCGGAGATATCCAACTTCCAGGCATGCTCTATGCAAAAATATTGCGGCCTCCGGCACATGGAGCCAAGCTTATAGATGTTGACACGTCCGAGGCAAAGCAGATAAAAGATGCTCAGATTATTAGAGAAGGTGATTTTGTTGCCGTCTTGCACAAATATCCGGATATGGCGGAAGCCGCCCTGTCAAAAATCAAAGCGAAGTTTAGCAAAGTCGAATCTGACATTGATGATAAGAACATCTTCGACCATTTACTGAAAGTTGCTCCCGAAGGTAAGGTCGTTGTCAAGGATGGCAATCTTCAAACAGGAGAAAACGGATCGAAGGTGATTTTGGAAGAGACGTACTTGAATGACTACGTTGCACATTCACCCATAGAAACGCATACCGCCGTCGTGAACATTGAAGGAAACAAAGCAACGGTGTGGGCTTCAACGCAAACACCGTTCGGAGCCAAAGAGGAAGTTGCCAAGGAGCTTGGCGTTCCGTCGCAGAACGTGCGAGTCATTACGCCTTTTGTTGGCGGCGGGTTTGGCGGAAAGAGCAGAAATCTTCAAGTTGTGGAAGCCGCACGTCTTGCAAAACTAAGCGGAAAACCGGTTCAGGTTGCCTGGAGCAGAAAAGAAGAATTCTTTTACGACTCTTTTCGACCGGCTGCAGTGGTCAAAATAAGATCGGGCATCACGGAGAAAGGGAGTATTAACTTCTGGGACTACCATGTCTATTTTGCAGGCGAAAGGGGATCGCAGCAATTCTATAACATTCCGCACCACAGAACCACGGCGTACAATGCGAGCTGGACAGGCGCCGAGGGTTCTCATCCTTTTGCTACGGGACCGTGGCGTGCCCCAGGAAATAATACGAACACATTCGCGAGGGAATCTCAAATCGACATCATGGCCGCGAAAGCGGGAGTAGATCCCTTGGAATTTCGGATGCAAAACCTGACTGATAAGAAGATGCAGAACGTGTTAAAAGTTGCTGCCGATAAGTTTGGATGGATACCGGCCAAAGCACCGAGCGCGAGGGGTTACGGTATTGCGTGTGGAATAGATGCGGGATCGTACGTGGCCACAATTGCCGAGGTTCAGGTTGACAAAGCGTCCGGCGATGTTAAGGTCGAGCGAGTGGTGTGTGCCCAAGATATGGGTCTGGCAATCAATCCTGAAGGCGCTGCGATTCAAATGGAAGGGTGCATCACCATGGGAATGGGATACGCCTTAAGGGAGCAAATTCATTTCAAGAGCGGAGAGATTTTCGACCTCAATTTTGACTCCTATCAGATTCCTCGGTTCTCCTGG
>CAYYHS010000509.1:0-2656 GCA_964471785.1 uncultured Chitinophagaceae bacterium | reverse complement strand
TACGGGATGCCGTAATGCGGCGCACTGTCAGGGCGTCGCTCAGTGTGACTCTGGTCTCCAAAGACAATATTTATTATTGGAAACGGTGCTCGATAGAGTTAGCAACGACCAGTTCTCATTTCTCCTTAACTTCCACTTGTTGACTGCATCCTTTTGCAAGGTGAATCCCTCCGAAAGTTAATTGACTTTTTGTAATCGGGTAAACACTTCATTTGTTCCGTCGCCTTCCGCACTTTTAGGGATGCTTCTCTTGCACGAGGGGCGCGGAATTCATATATTTACTGAAGGAATTTGCCACCCCACTCCATTTGTCAAGGAAGCCACACCATGATATTCGATCTTGAGATGATCAGAAACGTCTACGCCGGTCTTCCGGCTAAATCTCAACACGCAAGAAAACTTGTCGGCCGCGCCCTTACCCTAACAGAAAAAATTCTCTACGTCCACTTTTTTGAATCGCCCTCAAAGTCTGCTGAACGAAACAAGTCGTACGTCGATTTTGCTCCGGACAGAGTTGCGATGCAGGATGCCACTGCGCAAATGGCCCTCCTGCAATTTATGTCCGCCGGTAGGAAACGGGTGGCAGTTCCTTCGACGGTCCACTGCGACCATCTCATCCAGGCACAGGTTGGAGCGAAAGGGGATTTGCTGCGAGCGAGCGAGGACAACAAAGAAGTGTATGATTTCCTTGCCAGCGTTTCTAATAAGTATGGCATCGGTTTTTGGAAACCGGGTGCCGGCATTATTCATCAGGTTGTGCTGGAAAATTATGCGTTTCCGGGCGGAATGATGATCGGGACCGATTCGCATACACCGAACGCCGGCGGACTTGGGATGGTTGCGATTGGCGTCGGAGGCGCCGATGCGGTCGATGTGATGGCCGGGATGCCCTGGGAACTGAAGTTCCCCAATATCATTGGTGTGAAGCTGACCGGCGCATTGAATGGCTGGACATCTGCAAAAGATGTCATCCTCAAGGTGGCCGGAATTCTTACAGTGAAAGGGGGAACTGGCGCAATCATCGAATATTTTGGAGAAGGAACTACATCGATCTCATGTACAGGGAAGGGGACGATTTGCAATATGGGTGCCGAGATTGGCGCGACAACATCTCTTTTCCCGTTTGATTCCCGCATGGCCGACTATTTGCGCGCAACCGAACGTGCAGAGATTGCTGCGCTCGCCGAAAAAGTCGCAGAGAACCTTGTGCCCGACCGCGAAGTTCTCGATCATCCCGAAAAGTTTTACGACCGAGTCATTGAAATCAATTTGAGCCAATTGGAACCCCACGTCAACGGACCGTTCACCCCGGACCTTGCATGGCCGATTTCAAAATTTGCCGAGGCAGTGAAGAAGAACAACTATCCGGAGGAATTGAAAGTTGCACTCATCGGCAGTTGCACGAACTCGTCTTACGAAGATATCGAGCGGGCGGCGTCTGTAGCAAAACAGGCAACGGGAAAAGGATTGAAAGCCAAATCGGAGTTTACAATAACGCCCGGGAGCGAGCAGATACGAGCAACAATAGCACGCGACGGACAGTTGGACGCCTTGACCGCGATAGGAGGAATGGTCCTGGCGAATGCATGCGGACCGTGCATCGGCCAGTGGAAACGCCACGACGTCAAACAGGGCGAAAAGAATTCGATCATCACGTCATACAACAGGAATTTTACGGGACGGAACGACGGCAATCCCGATACTCATGCGTTCGTTGCAAGCCCGGAGATTGTCACAGCGTTTGCGCTTGCAGGCAAGTTGACATTCAACCCGCTCACCGACACCATTGTAAACGGAAAGGGAGAACTCGTCCGGCTCGATCCTCCCAGCGGCGATGAACTGCCGAAAAAAGGATTCACTCCTGGCGACGGAGGCTTTGTTGAACCGGCCCGCGATGGTTCCGGTATTCAAGTGAAGGTTGACCCGAAAAGCGACCGTCTGCAAATTCTTGAACCATTCAAACCGTGGGATAAGAAAGATCTTGAAGGTCTTCGGGTGTTGGTGAAAGTGAAAGGGAAATGCACGACGGACCATATTTCTCCGGCAGGGAAGTGGCTGAAGTTCAGAGGACATCTTGACAATATCTCAAACAACATGTTTATCGGTGCGGTCAATGCGTTCAGCGGCGAAACGGGTAAAGGGAAGAATGTCTTGAGCGGCGAGGTGAAAGATTTCTCCGGTGTGGCCCGCGACTACAAAGCAAAGGGAATCGGGTGGGTGGCGGTTGGAGACGAGAATTACGGCGAGGGATCGTCGCGCGAACATGCGGCAATGGAGCCAAGATTCCTCGGCGGACATGCGGTCATCGTCAAGAGCTTCGCGAGGATACACGAAACGAACCTGAAGAAACAAGGAATGCTTGCCCTGACGTTCAAAAATCCGGCCGACTATGAGTTGATCCTCGAGGGCGATCTCCTTGCGATTCGCGGACTCACATCGTTTACGCCGGGCGTGCCGTTGAAACTCGAGATCAAACATCACGACGGATCGGCTCAAACCATCGAACTCAACCACACGTTCAACGCGGGGCAAATCGAGTGGTTCAAAGCCGGCAGCGCGCTTAATGCTATGAAGCATTGAAAACGCATCACTTCGCGCCGTCCGGAAACTCATTAACGGTAAACGGTGTTCTAGAACATGGAACACAAAATCCAGG
>CAYYHS010000508.1:0-2666 GCA_964471785.1 uncultured Chitinophagaceae bacterium | reverse complement strand
GCCGTTTGTTCTGCCGTAAAATCGAGCGACCGTTTCATGTGCTCGTAGACTGTCGCCTCTCCCCCATCCGCGAAAGGAACAACGTTGTCAAAGAAATTGACCTCTCCTGTCTCCTTCACAAACTCGCAGATAGATGCTATGATCCACAATGCATCGTCTGAACAGACGTCCTCCATTCCATGGATGATATCGGATGCACTCGGAGTCGGAACAACGGTGGGAAGTTTTACCCCCGGGAGTTTTTGTTCGTGGGGCTTGAAGACGTCCGGATCGAAAAGATGAAGGCCATACCCTTTGCACACTTGCCCGTGAAGGAGTTCGAGGATCCGTTCTTTCACCTTCACCGGGTTCGAATGAGGCACCGCCATCACATCTTGCGACGTGTCGCGGTACCCCAAGCCGGTGCGCCCGCCAACTTCGACAAAGGACGCGAACCGCGACCAGACAACACATGTTTCCGCCTGGAAGAGTGTCCAGGTGTTGATCATGCTGTTCAGACCTTTATTCGGCGTCGAGCACTTGAAAATCGACTGTTTGCGCCGCCAGTAGGTGGCCAGCTCATTAAAAGCATCATCAACATTTTTGAGATTGGAATACTTTTGCCTGATCTTCTGTCCCGTTTCGCGCAAGCCGGGGCCAAGCATGAAGATCAATCGGGTCTCTTCCCCAGCCGCAAGAGTCAGTTTCTTGTGCAAGGCTCCACAATGGTTTCCCCCCAGCTCGGAACTGTTGCGGCACACTCCCTTTTCCACAGCCGATGGGTTTGATTCGGTCCGGTAGGCCCCGATGAATTGATCTCGTACACAATCGTAGCTGTCGGGTTGAACGTTCGATGCGAAGTAGTGGTACGTCCACGGCTCGTAGAAGAAATCGTACTCGATGATGCCGTCTGCATAACTCGATCCGCCCGCATAGAGAGACATCTGCAGGTTCTGATTGTCGATTTCGATATGATGAAACGAAAACTCGACATACGAAAAGACGCTGAGCCTCCTCGGTTTGCCGTCACTGTTCTTTATCTTCACATCCCACAACTCTACATCGTCGGCGACAGGGATAAACAGAGTCTGCTCTGCTCGGATCCCATTGACCTCGCTCAGAAATCTAGAATACGAAAGGCCGTGTCGGCACTGATACTTCGCTTTGGAGAGATCCTTCCCCACTGGCTGCCATGAAATCGACCAGAACTCGCCCGTGTCATCATCCCGGAGATAGACGTAGTGACCCGGCCGGTCGAGAGGCACTCCATTCTGCCGGAAACGAGTGATCCGGTGATGCTCGGCTGTCTTGTAAAACGAGTATCCGCCGGCGTTGTGCGAGATCACGGTGCAGAGATCTTTTACGCCGAGATAGTTTGTCCACGAGACCGGCACGTCCGGACGCTCGATGACATATTCGTGGTTTTCATCATCAAAAAAACCGTATTGCATGATGTCCTTTTTAGTTTGCGCCCGGTGAAGCGGAAAATGCTGCGTTGAGAGCGTCGAGCAAGGGGGTCTTGCCATCCTCCATGTAGTCGCCTGTGATTTCCCAGATAATCACGCCGCGCGCTTTGTGGTCGACGATATACTGAGCCTTAAGGCCGATCGATTCTTCATCATCGTACGAGACAAGCGTTTTCGCTTCGGGAAAAATCAGGTACGGCACTTTTGCCTTTTCATCCCAATGGCGATACTTTCCGACGTATTGCGGAAGAGAATGATAGAGTACATCGCCGTCCGGAAAGAGAGTCGTATCGCTCCCGTGATATTCACCGTTCAGAGCCGTGCACTGTGCGAATGAGTGTCCGTAAAATGGAATTCCTAAGTTTATTTTTGAGGCGGGCACACCCAGCTGCACTGCAAAAAGCTTAAACGATGCATCAACGTTCAGAAGTGTGTCGCTGCCGGCCGATGCGTAGAGGGGCGAATTGTGACCGCTGAAAGGAGTCCACGGGCCGTTGTAGTCGTATGTCATGACATTCAGCATGTCGAGAATGTTGGCCAGCTTATCTACTTCATATCCTACAAGGTGATCCGCAGACGCTGCGAGAGCCGCCGAGAGAAGGAACTTTTTGTGGTTCTGCATTCCATAAGCATCCAGGCTGTCACGGAGAAGCTCTAGCAGCCGTGTGCTGTTGACTCTGTCGGCGGATGTTCCGTTGTGCTCGGCGTACGCTGGATATTCCCAGTCTATGTCGATTCCATCGAAATCGAATTTTCTGATAACGTCAACGCACGCGTGGGCAAAGTTCATCCGGAGCGCTTCCGTCGAAGCGACCGTCGGAAAAATTCCGGAGTCGTCCCATCCCCCTATCGAAAGCATGACCTTGACTTTGTTTTCGTGGGCCAGCGATACGAGGTTTGTGCTCCCCTTTCCTTCTTTTAAATTGATGCTGTCCCCTTTAGGATTGATCCCTTCAATTCCGCCGTCCGGGCGAGGACGCCAGAAGGCGTAATCGATGATCGTAAGTTTCTTGAACGGAATTTTATCGTACGTCATGACAGAGTTTTTGTACCGCCATTTCCAGGATGGATAATATCCGACAATTTCCTTTTGCTGCCCTGGGGTTACGCTGACGACCGATACAATGATGAATAATAAACACCCGGGGATTTTCTTCATATTCATAATGATATTACGACTGGTGAATGAATGTGCCTAGGATTTGCTTTCTTATGTTTTTT
>CAYYHS010000507.1:0-2675 GCA_964471785.1 uncultured Chitinophagaceae bacterium | reverse complement strand
GCGCTCGTTACGGAGACAAGATGAGCTCCGTCGTTGACATTGAATACCGGGAAGGGAGTAAAGACCGAATAAGAGGAGAGGCAAGTGTTAGCATGACTGACTTCGATGCCCTTCTCGAAGGCCCGGTCGGCAGTAATGGGTCGTTTATCATCGGTGCAAGACAGAGTTATTTGCAGTATGAATTGAAGCTTATCAACGTTGAGCCGCAAGTGCACATATCGTACGATGATGTCCAGGGAGTACTGTCATACAAGCTTGCCCGTGAGGATAAGATGCTGTTGAAGTTCATCCGTGCAAGCGACAATTATACAGATGACCCGACAATCCGTTCCGGCGGGTCATACTCAACCGGGATCTATGAAGGTGCATATCCCGCGTCGTTATCGAAATCATGGCGTGATTCAAGCGAGGAACATGCTCATTACTATAGCACCATGATCGCGGTCCAAAACAGTAATATCATTTCTTCAGTGGCTCTGCTGAAATCGGAGGTTTCGTATTACGACGAGCTCGAATCGGAGCATTCCCAGGAACTCAACCTTTATGGAGATCTCTTCCATTCCGTTACCAACACCGGTCCCATCAATGGTTTCTACAATAGCGAATCTAATTACTTATACGACAATGACCTTCGCATCCGAACGTTGGAGCTTAACTCTTCGTATGACATGCAAATGATGCAATCCTACAGCATGATTGCCGGAGCAAGCTATCAACGGATCTATTACTACCAGGAACTGGTCAATCAACAGACTTTTTCGTTCTCCACCAACGATTACTACTATCCCAAAACGACCGACAGCTCCTGGAACATAAACGCCCTCGATAATGCTTTCGGAAGCATCGATGCACAGTCATACAAAGTGGCAGGATATCTAGAAAATATTTTTCAAATAGGGGAAAGCGCTATCCTCAACGTTGGCGGAAGGTTTGACTACTTTGATCTTAATAGGGACTTGACATGGAGTCCGCGCGTGAATCTTGCTTTCAAGGTGAGCCCCGAACTTACCGTGCGCGGGGCATGGGGACATTTTTATCAATCACCCATTTACCAGCAGCTTGCGTATTCCACCGCTTCCGACGCGAACACACAATCACAGCGGGCGATCCACTATGTCCTTGGCGTCGATGATGAACTTATCTCAGACGAGCAGAGTCATAATTTTCTAAAGTTGAAACTGGAGGTATACCATAAGACGTACAGCGATCTCATTTCGTCAACCGTCTCAAGTTCCGGCAGGATTAATTACTCGAGACGAAACGATGCAATCGGAAGAGCCTCGGGCCTGGATGCCTATGTGATGTATTCGGCATCGGGGTTTTCCGGGTGGATAAGCTATAGCGTGCTGAGCGCGGAACAAAAGATGGTAACGAACGATGGCATCGGTTACTTCCCGCGGAATACGGATCAGAAGCATACTTTGGCCGTGGTTTCCGAATTTAACCTCGGGAAAGCTTGGAAGTTGGGCACGCGAATAGTCTATGGCAGCGGATACCCATATACTCCGTCAGTTGCGGTTTATAACAAGACGGCGGGGGCCTGGGAATGGCAGTTGGGAAAGCCTAACTCAGCCTACCTGCCGGCTTACAAGCGAGTTGACCTTCGGGTGTCGAACGATTTTGACCTGTTCGGATTGACTTCGTCTGCATTTCTCGACATAAGCAATCTTTTCGATTTCACCAACGTCCAAGCTTACGCGTATCAGTTCGATAATCAGGGCAATCCGAGAGTTGTTACGAGGGTGTTATATCCAATCTTGCCGAGTTTAGGTATGACTGTTCGGTTTTGAAACCAAACCGCGATCATGAATGCTTCGTTTATCGGTTCTTGTGTCAAGAGTCCATAAGCCACTCGTAGCTGCTCTACGAGTACACACCCTGCAAAGCCGAGTACGATTTAGTAGAGAGCTACCGGTTGTCCAGCCAGAAACGAAAAACCCCCACTGTCACTCAACAGTAGATATTTCTTCTGTAGACCTTGTAGCCGGGACCCGATATGGCGCCTAATGATAAATGAATAGCGTAAGAAAAATCGAAGAGACTAGCCGGAATAGAGCAGCATAAGCTACGCCGAGAGGTTGCTTATCATGTCGAATAGGTTTGAGTGCGCGGTAGAAATCTCAAAGGCGCCGGGACATCAATGTGAAAGATCTTCAAGGTTAAGACTTCAGAGGCAACGATCCATCTGCGTTGCTTCGCCTCAAGAAGGGACGAGTTGAATCCCTCGAGAATTGGATCCAATCCGGTGGTGACCAACGACTCGACCGTGCGATCCAAAATTCAAGCCGCGTATTGTTAAGTTCACCGGTGCTGTGTATATTTGAAAAGATTTCTATGCACATCTCTAAGGCGACAAATAGGTCGGCGAGGTTTTGAGGGAGATCCGGAGGCGATCCGAGCATCTGAAGCCGATACGCCGAAGTAAAAGGATTGCGCAAAATGTTTATATCGATCGTGACGAACTTTCGTATACTGCGTACCGCATGGTTCATAGGAATGTTCTGCTTAATCCTGACACATTTTGAAAGCGTCGCACAGACTCCGCCGCTGCGAGTGGGCGTTGCAGGATTGGTCCATGGCCACGTGGCTGGCTTCATGGATGCGGCCTTGCACCGGAATGATATAAAAATTATTGGCGTCGCAGAGACAGACACTGCCGTGGCGGGCTCGTACCA
>CAYYHS010000506.1:0-2676 GCA_964471785.1 uncultured Chitinophagaceae bacterium | reverse complement strand
ACCAGCTTCCATTCATCGTACCGTTTCCACACTCGAATATAGGTACTCGTATCAGCCGTTTCGGTGACGGCCAATCCGTAGACATAAGCAAGATCACCGGCAGACGAAACTTGTCCCGCAGAGAACTTAAATCTCGAGAACTTTTCGTCCTTCACCAAGCGACTTACTGCTTCAATTCCTTCAACGGGAAATTTTCCCTTCCTGTAAAGTCTGATATCTTCTGAGCCATAGTGCTCCAAAGCCGTGATGCTCCCCTTATTCTGGTGGACAACCGAATAGTTGCTGTCAGCCTCAAGCCAAGCGGAAGAACCAGAGCCAGACGGCATTCCCACTTTCCTACCGTTTGAAGGCAACTGGCGAAACCGTAATGCTTCTTCCCTCTTTTCCTCTTTTGGATAGCCGATTCCAATGTCGAGAATCACCTTCCATTGACCATCGCGGTTCTTTTTCCAGACAGAAACGAAATGGCCGTACTGTGCACTATCCGCCGGCAATTTCTTTTCACGATACTCTGAAGGTCCCGTTGTGTACCCAAAATCCCCTGAGGAAGACAGCTCTACAATTGTGGGCGCCCAAACGAGCGAGTTTCCAGGATCCGAGCCAGCAGAGTATGCCGTTTTCCCGTTGGTCGGCCGAGGGACAAAGACAATGCATTGATCATCAAAATATTCCAGAAACGCGCTCTTGATCCCTTTTGCTGCTGCGCATTTCGAAAATTCAAGTTCCTTCTGTCGAAGTTGTTCGGCGAGAGAATCGGTCTGTGCCGACGACGAATGTAATGTAAATCCGCCCAACATAAGACACGTCATTACGGCGCCGGCGCCAAATGACTTCGGCGCCGGACGGAATTGAGTTATAGGCATGTCTTGGTCATATTTAGTTTCTCCATGAATACATCCGATTCGGTATTATTTCATCAAGATCATCTTTCTTGTCTGGACAAAACTCCCCGCCTGCATTCTGCAAAAATAGATGCCCGAGGCCATCGAGGATGCATTCCATTCTACTTCATAATTCCCGGGAGGCTTCTGCTCGTTGACAAGCGTTGTCACCTCTCTTCCCAGAATATCGTACACACTCAATTTCACGAGTTGCCTATTCGCGACCGCAAATCGGAAACGTGTTGCCGGATTGAAGGGATTTGGAAAGTTGTGCTCGAGGAAGAACTGAAGGGGAGAAATATTCCCCCGCGATTGAACCGCAGTGATATAGTAGGATTTTAGTTCAATCGACTCTATGCCATTCACTCCCGTCCCGCCGATAATTTTCCCGTTCCCGTTCGTCGTGTTGATGGAGACCAGATAACTCTGTTTCGTTGAACCTGAGTCGAGCACTCCGAACAGCCGGCCGTTATTGTCGAATGTGAGGTCCTTTGTCGAGACTCCGAATCCGGTAGATCCTACAGCCGTTGAATTCCCGGTCGCGAGATCAATTATATAAATACTATCTTTAAGTCCAAAGGTCGGACGCACCGAGGCCCAAAGCGTACCGTTCAAGGGATTAAAAGCAAGACCGGAAATATGCAGAAGGGTGGTTGCCGCCAAGGTTCCAACACCTGTGTTGAGATTGACCGAATAGATACCGCCCCCGAACGCAGCAATGTACAATGTACCATCCGATTTGAACGCCATCCCCCTCGGATTCGACAAGGTCAACGTCGAAAGCGAGGCATTCTGTGCACCCTGAGGACTCACACGGATAAGTTGAGTTGAGCTGCCAACTGCCAGCGCAACGATCTCTTTCGTGAGAGGATTAATTCGGGCGGTCAAGATATCCGAGTAATTAGTAGGTCCGACCGATGTCAACTGCGCATTCGATGTATCGGCGGTATACATTTTTGCCCCGTCTGTCGTCCCGGAGAATGCATACATGACTCCGTCCTGTGCGGCGGCAATCGCAAACGATTTCCCTTTGACAACAACGCGGGCAGGATTTTGTTGCGTTGTATCATTGTGATAAACGAGTAGCGTGTCGCTCATGACTATGTTCGCGGACGGTCCCGGGATCCACGAGACAATAATCGAATCTTCGGAAAATGTACCGACCAGTCTTGGAACGGCAAGCGAAAGGGAGAATCCAGAGACGACGTTTCCACGATAACCGACGCTGTCCACGCGCAGCGCTTTAGTGCCATTGTTCAAAAAATAGACTTTCAACGACTGCACATTTCCGGGCGGCGGAATGTAACCAAAGTCGACCGTCGTTGCCGGAAAGGAGATCGATGGCCTGTTAAAATTTGGAAGCAATGCGGCCCCCTTCCCTCCGTAGGCCCCCATATCGTTCCGAATCCCTCCTTGCGACGGCCACATCGCCGTCCCCGGCGACCCGCTATTCTCAATGTCGTTATACGTCGTCGACGGGTCTCCGGCGTCAATGCAGGACGAACTTGATATAAGATAGAAGCTGCTGTCTGCAATTCCGGGATCTACATTGATATTTCCGGTACCCGCGGTTGTTGCCATGATGTCGTTGTATGTCAGCGTCGCCGTCGACCCGCTAATTGAGACTTGGCCCGGCTGTGATGCCGAGTGATTATTCCAGATAATATTGTTCCTTACCGTTACCGACGCGCCGCCTTCGACAAGGAGTCCTCCTACCGTACCCACGGCCGAAGAATTCGAGAAGATCGTATTGTTTTCGATAATGTCCGGCTTTGCACTTGCGGAGAGTTTGTTA
>CAYYHS010000505.1:0-2680 GCA_964471785.1 uncultured Chitinophagaceae bacterium | reverse complement strand
GGGATGCCGTACAGCGGCACACTGTCAGGGCGTCGCTCAGTGTGACTCTGGCCTCTAAATACAATATTTATTATTGGAAACGTCACTAGAGCCCTAATTCAGATGCCTTCGCCTTCAGCGCATTGATGACAAACTGAATATGTTCGTCGAGGGGAATGCCTAATTCAGCCGCTCCCTGAATGATTTCCTCTCTATTAACGCTCCGTGCAAACGCTTTGTCTTTCAGTTTCTTTTTTACGGAACTAACTTCCAGTCCTTCGATCTGCTTGTTCGGTCGAACTAATGTACATGCAACGATGAAGCCGCAAAGTTCATCCGAAGCGAAGAGCGCCTTTGCCATTGTCGTATCCCGCGGAGTTCCTGTGTACGATGCATGTCCCAGAATCGCCCGGCGGACATCATCCGGATACCCTTTCTCACGTAGGATTTCCGAGCCTTTCATGGGATGATCCGGAGCCTGAGGATACATCTCGTAGTCGAAGTCGTGGATCAATCCGGTAATTCCCCACACATTTTCATCAGCCGCAAATTTTGCCGCATAGGCGCGCATGGCTGCCTCTACGGTGAGTGCATGTTTGCGCAGGCTTTCACTTTTCGTGTATTCATACAACAGATCAAATGCCGCTGTTCGGTCCATCATTGAACCTTCATCCTTTGATTTTGTTTAAGTTGTTGGTACATTTCACCGGTTAGAACAACAGGACCCTCGATGATCGTCACGATTCTCGCTTCACTCTTCCTCATTATGCTCGTCGGCGTTATTTTTTACGGCTACGGCTTTATCATGAAGTCGGCTAAGAACCGTGGGGCTGAGAACTCGGAGCGCTGCTTTCTCTGCAAAACCGCGTATGATAAGGGTCAACTCATCGAGCGCGTCATCGGCGATTCGAGAATCATCTACTTCTGCAAGAACTGCATCGCAAAACTAGCCGAAGAGTCGGCCCCGCTCTAACCCCTTCTCTTCTCCCTCACTGTCGTCGACGGGCAATATCTGCTAAGAACACACTCCGGACAATCAGGCCTTCGCGCAATGCAGATGTTCCTGCCGTGAAGGATAAGAGCATTGCCGAAGTAGATCCATTCTTTTTGATCCACGACCAGACAGAGGTCGGATTCAATTTTTGCCGGATCCGAATTCTCTGTCAACTGCAAGAGCGCCGCCAAACGCGATACGTGTGTATCGACGACAATTCCCGCGGTGATGCCGAACGCGCCCCCCAGAATACAATTTGCGGTCTTACGTCCTACCCCCGGAAGTTTGATGAGCTCTTCCATCGAAAATGGAACTTTCCCTCCGTGGTTCTCGACGAGGGCTTTGCAGCATCCGATAATGTTCTTTGCTTTGTTCCGAAAGAATCCCGTTGAGTGTATTGCCTCTTCGAGTTCGGCAGGGTCGGCGACTGCGAAGTCTTTCGCCGACTTGTATCGCTTAAACAAGCCGGGAGTCACCTTGTTGACCCGGACATCCGTGCATTGAGCTGAGAGGATAACCGATATGAGAAGCTGCAGCGGCGTCGCAAAATCAAGCGCGACTGAGGCCGTCGGATATTCCTTATGCAATGCTGAGATTATTTTCCCGCACCGGTTTCGTCGCGCGTCAACTGTTTCTTTCACCGTAGAGAGTTACCTCCCGCTCATCATAGAATTTCCTTTACAATAAGAGCCCCGCCGTCGACGAGACTCCCGCTTATCGCACCTCCGCCTTGAGAAGAAAACCATTTGACAATGTCCATGAGCAGCTTTTGGTCGGGAATCATCCTGATCCGCACTGCATGAGTATGAGAACGTGCAGACGGGAACTTTGTTCTCCACAAGGACAGTTGATGGAGATTAAATTCTTTTGAGAGCTGGTTGAACAGCACGTCCATTTCCCGGGTCAGCTCTGCGTCATTGAGCTCCAAGCCCTGCGGATAGAACACGGATTCCCATAGGCTTGTTGTTTGCTTCGACATTTCAAGGATGGAAGGAACACTGTAGAGTTCGTTTACTTGCGGACCGGCGATGCTCAACGGGGACGGTCCGGACATGTTTTTCCGGATAGACGCTTCCAGCACATCGAGATTGATCCCTCCCTCCATAAGAAAATCAGTTTCAAAGATATTGGGGAGTCCTTTTCCTTTGTTAAATCCCGAACTCGTCAACAGATGCCTTCCCCCGGAGAGCATCGTTCGGACGCTCACACTTAAGTTAGTACGCGAGGTCACGATAGAGGAATCGGCGACAACCCGGGAGGACCAGGCAGAGTGGATTCCGAGTTTAAGAGCCGGAAGAAACTGATCCGAATATTTTTCGAGAGCCTCCCTGATTATTCTTTGTACATCTTCGTTGTCGGACTTAATCGGGGTAGACAAATAAGCATTTAAGCTCCCGCGTGCCACTTGCGCCGTCTTCAATCGTGATTCAATCAGCAACGCAGAGAAGGCATCGGCAATCGCAGCGGCCTCCGTTTGGGCAGCATTCAACGCGTCGGCCAGCAATTTCGGGAAATCCTTCAGATCCCCGGGCGAACTTACTTGTTGAACAACACTGTAGGCAGCGAGTCGGGGTGGGATTCCAAGTTCTTCAAATACGTTCATCGTTGTGAGTTATCAGTTTCAGAAATGGGGAACGTGCCATGCATAGTGATGCTAGTGCCGTTTCCCAAAATTTTCTTGTATTGTTTTCTCATTGGACACTTCGA
>CAYYHS010000504.1:0-2681 GCA_964471785.1 uncultured Chitinophagaceae bacterium | reverse complement strand
TCAAGAATTCCATACTGCGAACTGATTGCAGGCCAATCGTACGGATTCATTTCGCCCCGATAATCGAAACCGGTCCAATAGAAAAGTCCGGACAGAAAAGGACGGGCAGAATAGAATTTCCAGACGACTTCCGTACCGGCATTTTCTCGCGACACGGGCGCCATGTGAGCTTTTGAATCGTCCGACACATAGATTCCACGCGTGCCGCCGGTATTACTTTCTTCCGATCCAATTCCGGCCTGCCACGGGAATTTTTTGTGATGTTCATCGATGTCCCCATGCTCGATATAGTTGTAACCCATCACCTGCAAAACCATTCCGGTACCGTTGTCCCATCCGCCGCTGATGGCAGCCGTAATCCCGCGCGACGAATCAATACGCTGACCAAACGCTTGCATCGTGGCTCCAACCCTTGCCCCTTTGATGTTGCTTTCAATAGCCCATTCTTCGTTGCCGAGCGACCACAAGACGACGCTCGGGTGATTCCGGTCGCGCTTCATAAATCGTTCTAAACAATCAAAATGTTCCTGGTTGATTCCCATCAAGCGGTTCTCATCCAGCACAAGCATACCCATGCGGTCGCATGCATCGAGCAATTCCGGGGAGGGCGGGTTATGCGCAGTCCGTATCGCGTTACTCCCCATTTCCTTTAACCGTTTTACACGAAATTCCTGCAAGGCATCGGGAATTGCAATTCCGACCCCGGCATGATCCTGATGATCGGCTGTCCCTAAGATTTTCAACGGCTTTCCGTTGAGAAAGAAGCCTTCGTTCGGATCGAAGCGGACGGTGCGGATGCCAAAGTTAGTTTCATACGTATCGACAACCTTTCCGCCGGAGCGAAGCACTGTTTTCAATTTGTGCAAGTAGGGCGTCTCGATCGACCAGAGTTTTGGATTCACTACCTTGAAGTGGCTGAAATATTCTTCCTGAGTGCCCTCTCTAAGAGAAAGATTCTTCTTGGAATCGAATGCGATTGTTCCGCCCGATGAATCAACGATAGACTGCTCCATACTGAAACTCGAGTTTTCCCTCGAATCATTTTTCACTGTGGTCCGCGCCGTAATCACCGCTGAATTCTTACCCAATTCAGTCGTGACGAATGTACCATCCTTGGTAACATGAAGCGGGGAATTTTTTGTGAGCCAAACGTGCCGGTAGATGCCGGCTCCTTCATAAAACCACCCTTCTTCCATCGTCGCGTCGACGCGTACGGCAATCACATTATCTCCCCCGTAGTTGAGATAATCGGTAATGTCGTAGCTGAAGCCTACGTAACCGCTGTGTTCGGTTCCGAGATAGAAGCCGTTCACCCAAACGATCGAATTGCGAAACACGCCATCAAATTCGACAGAAATTCGTTTGCCCAAGTCGGATTCCGGGATTGAAAATTTCTTGCGGTACCATCCTACGCTGTTTTGGGGAAAACTGCGTCCCAGCGCCTTGTAGCCGTGACTATAACTTCCGAGGCTGTCGAACGGAAGTTCTACGCACCAATCATGCGGCACGTCAAGAATCCTCCAGCCACGGTCGTCAAAATCTTTTGATGCGGCACCGTCGCCGTATCCGGTTTTCGCAAAGTAGGAAAAGTAACCACTCCCGTTATCGAAATCTTTTTTCGTGTCGTATGCATGGCCGAGAGCAAATCGCCATCCGAAATCCATCAAGAGTTTTTCTCTCGGTGAAGGTTGATCCTGAGGTTGTCCTTTCACGAAACAGCTCATCATGAACAGCGCTACAAAAATCGCACTACTAATTCTTGATTTCATGGTCATCGCCTTGATTGTGTCATATTGGTTTGATATTCCGTTCCGATAGATTCTCTTCACAAGATCATACAGAGGTCTCAGTGTAATATTTCACCCAAAATCGCGTTCCCTGGAACATCCAAAAGCTGGATGCTGGACATTGTTTTCACGTCAGGGTTCCCGCCAAAAACCCATACTACTTTCTTACCGCGCGTTATTTCAAAAGCATGAGGCGCTTTTCCGAATTTGTTGTGCCCCAACCAATTAGTAAGAACCAAATTTCCGTTTGGCAGGCATTGCATTCCCGTCATGAATTCTAATTCGATACCCGGCAATTCGTTTTTTGATAGTTGCCAGGTAATGTTGCCGGATGAATCAACGTCGACAACGCGGGGCTCACCGTTATGATCGGAACAAGCAATAAGTGTATGTCCGTTTGGGAGACGGATCGCGGAGTGCGGACCTCCTTTGATCGGTATTTCCAGAACCAGTTTGCCGGAGGAGTCATACTCACATACTTTATCCAAGCCGTAATGTGCGACAAGAAAATTCCCGTTCTGCAGTTTTCTCGCGTTACGCATAAAGGAATGCCCGCCGTCGATCCCATCGGGAAGAAGCTTGATGTGTTTAAGAATTGAACCGTTCGGAGACACTTCCAACAAAGAACCCGAAGTGCACTCACCAATGAACGTATTGCCGTTCGGCAGCCGCTGGCATGCATAAATCTCGCTTTTAGATTCGTAAGAAAAAACCACTTCCTTCTTTCGGGTTACTTCTTTTACTCCGCACCCCGTATTGAAGAGCAGATTTCCGTTGGGAAGGACCCAGAGATCGTTGCAGTCAATTGCTGGATAGGTCCATTCTATAATACCATCTTCGGAAATAACATAGACATTCCCCCCGGTATAATCGGTGCATGCAAACGAATGCTTG
>CAYYHS010000503.1:0-2692 GCA_964471785.1 uncultured Chitinophagaceae bacterium | reverse complement strand
GCGATCCATTGTTCATTCAATGAATATTTATCAGCGCTCTGAATAGTGCCGCGAGATTATTTTTTTCAATCAACCAATCTCATCGGAGGCCGTAATGATCCTAGTTCGTGAAGTATTTCAACTAAAGTTCGGAAAGGCGAAAGAGGCGAAGGCGGCGTGGAAGGAAGGAGCTGCGATCCTCAAGAAGAATAATTTTCCTCCAAGCCGCGCTCTCACCGATCTTGTCGGTACGTACTACACTTTCATTTTAGAAAACACCCACGAAGACCTCGCCGCATTCGAAGAGTCATTTAAGAACGAACTCGGCATGAAGGAGTTTGGCGAATGGTACCAAAGCAAGTTCGCTCCCCTTGTAGAGTCGGGGAAACGCGAAATTTTTACCATTCTGGAATAATCAGCGAAGTTGTCGTTCACACATAATCACGGAGGAACAATGAAGCTTTTTTCTACCAAGGGATTGCTCTGTCTGGTCGCGGTTTGTCTTGTCGCGTTTCAGCAGCCTCTCTTGGGTTTTTCCGGCGGCACGAGTGACGATGAGACGGCCGGACCAGGAAAATCGATCTACGATGCGCGATGCGCTCCGTGTCACGGATCGACCGGAAAAGGAGACGGCCCGAATGCGGCGCTGCTGAATCCCCGTCCCCGGAATTTTACCTCCGGTATTTTCAAGTTCCGTTCAACCGAAACCGGCAGCCTCCCGGCGGATGACGATCTCACGGCGACGATAAAGAACGGCCTCCATGGCACGGCGATGCCCGACTGGGGTCCATTCATCAAAGGAGATTCGTTGAAGGCGGTTGTCTCATATCTGAAGACGTTCTCACCCAGGTTTCAGAATGAAAAGCCTCATCCAGCGCATGTCGCATCTTCCATCCCATCTTCTCAGGCGAGCATCGCGGCAGGGAAGAAAGTCTATGCCAAATTACAATGTGCAGACTGTCACGGAAATGACGGCACGGGGACCGGTCTGGTCGCGTCCGACTTCAAAGACGATTGGGACTTCGATATCGATGCGGCTGACCTGACTCAACCGTGGACATTCCGCGGAGGATCGACGGCGCGCGATGTTTACTTGCGATTCAGAACAGGCGTTGACGGCACGCCGATGCCTTCCTATGCCGGCACCGCAAGCGATAAAGAAATGTGGGATCTCGCGAACTACGTTGTATCGCTTGCACGTAAACCGGCCTGGAAAATGAATGAGCAGGAGATCAGAGAATTCTATGCGAAGCTGGATGCGCAGGCGAAAGCGAACCCTGTTCAACGCGGCAAGTATCTTGTACGAACGATCGGCTGCGCGGGATGTCATTCATCCTACACAGAAGACCTCGGCGTTATAGAAGGGACGCAGTTATCAGGAGGTCTGACATTTGACTTATACCCGTTCGGGAAGTACACCTCGAGGAACCTCACCTCTGATAAAGAAACCGGGTTGGGGAATTGGACCGATCAGGAAATTAAACTGGCTTTCACACAAGGTATTTCTCGCGACGGAAGAAAATTCCTACCTTTCCCGATGCCGTGGACGGCGTTTGGCTCTATGAAAGAAGATGACCAAAACGCAATCGTCGCCTATTTGCGGACAATCCCGGCCGTGAACCATAAGATCCCGGACCCGGAGAAGCCGAACATCTTTGCATATCTCTGGGGGAAATTCAAAATGCTCATCCTGAAAGAGCAAATTCCTTCGCCAGTATATCCGATGAAAACGATTGAGTACCACGAAAAGCCGGTGTCAGGAATTCTTCCCGCCAATTCAAGAAATCTTGCTCTCCATGATGCGGCTGGAAAGGATGTGCGGCCATGAAGAAGATACTGAAACGAGTCGCCATTGTGGTCGTCTGCCTTGCTGTAATTGGATTTCTCGCTTTTCTCTATTTAATACCGCCGTTCGATCTTCTGCCGCGTGAAGCATTCAGTAATCCGCACACGGCTGCTGTGGCGGCATCGCTTCAAAAGATCGATGACCCGGTCGAGAGGGCTCTGGCCGAGCGCGGACAGTACATCATGTCCTACTCCGACTGCAGCGACTGTCATACTCCACAGGGAGATAAGGGCCCGAATTGGGATGAATTTCTTGCGGGGGGCGCCAGGTTCGAAACCAATAAATCTGGAACTGTCCACTCCCGTAACCTGACGCCGGATAAAGAGACGGGGCTTTCTCGCGTCACCGATGAGGACGTACATCGAGTCTTGAGGGGCGGCGTGTACCAGGACGGGAGGATAATCGAGCCGACGACAATGCCGTGGCCTTCCTTTTCGAATATGACCGAAGAAGACCGGGAAGCTCTGGTCGTGTATCTTCGTCACATCAAGCCGGTATGGCACAAAGTTCCAGAGTGGTCCGCAAATAGATCCGGCGCACTGTATCTATATTATCCATACGACTTCGCCGAGCATCAGAAGAGTAAATAACCCGGCGCGGTCATGAAAGGAGCAACGATGGATCGCTACTTGGTCGAATCGCCGCATTCAAAGGACGATTGCACGCATGTCATCAAATTGGTCGAGGCACTAGGTTACCTCACGCATTTTGAGTGGGGTTGCGCCTCAGGAAATCACACGGGGTTCGCTATCATCGAGGCGGAAAACGAGGCCCAGGCAAGAATGGTTGTCCCAACGATGAGCCGTAACGCGGCCCGGGTGGTAAAATTGAATAAGTTTACACCGGAGATGCTGAAGGCGGGGCACT
>CAYYHS010000502.1:0-2703 GCA_964471785.1 uncultured Chitinophagaceae bacterium | reverse complement strand
GGAGAAATAGGTTCGAAGCCGAGCGATTGATAGAGCGCGATTGCTTCTTTCATCGAAGGAAGTGTATCCAAACGCATCCTCTTGTACCCGATCCGCCGGGCTTCATCGCTGATCGCCGTCGTCAGGTGTTTTCCTATCCCCCGTCCGCGAAATTCACTACGGACGAAAAGTCTCTTCATTTCACAGGTCTGGTGATCGACTCTTTTCAGTGCGACACATCCGGCGATTTTTCCATCGCACGATGCAAGCAAGAGGCACCCGTCTGGCGGTGCATATAGTCCAGGGAGAGATTCAACTTCTTTGTCAAGATTTTCGAAACAAAGGCTGACATTGACCGACTTGGCATATTCGAAAAACAACTTCCCGGCTGTCTGGATCTGTTCCTGCGAAACCGCGTGAATAGTCTGGATCATAACTTTCCTGCTCAAATATCGACCTTGATTTCGGAGTACTTACTTAATGGTACGAAAAAAGAATGAGAGTTTTTCAACTCAATTGCACCCCGAGTCTGTTCGTCCTTCCCATATTCAGAAGCTATGTCATCCTTCCCCCATCGCTTTTCGGCGGGAGAACGATCTGGCTTGAGCGATGGCTTTTGTTTCTGGCGTCTGATTCCCCGGCGCAATCTTGCACTACAACGCTTGGTCTTGAACATTGAAGCGAGAAATGGTACACTGTACCAGATGGATATATTGCACGAAATAGTGGCTTCTCTCGAGAACAAGGAACAGGTGATGCTCGCAACGATCCTGTCGACCGACGGCTCGACGCCGGCTTCCGCTCTTTCAAAAATGCTCGTGAAAGATAATGGAAAGAAATGGATCGGCACCGTCGGCGGCGGTTGTGTTGAGGGGGATGTGCTGGAGGCATCGATCCAACTCTTCGGCAAGGAGACGGCAAAGACTCTCACCTTCGAGCTGAACGAAACGAATATCGATCAGGGTTTAATCTGCGGCGGAACTCTGGACGTACTTATTGAGCCACTCAACAAGCAGGACCTAGCGCTCTTTCAAAAAATGCTTTCGATTCGCAACGAGGGAGAGGACTCCGTTCTCGCAACCTTCATCGCCGCCGGAGGAATCGTCAAAGGGAAATACTGTGTCATCATGAGGGGCGGATGGAATGATGGAATGGTGGAAGAATGGAATAATGGAATAGCCGAATGGTGGAGGAATGTTTCAGAGGACTCTGACAACAGTGCCGGACCACAGATTCATTCAATCGCAGAAGCTGTTATTAAGGCGCATCGCCGCAATGAGACACAGCGACTATCGTTCGAACGGGGAGAGTTGATTTTAGAACCCCTCAAGGGAATGCCGAGCCTGATTATTTTCGGGGGAGGTCATGTTTCAAAATATGTGTTACGCGCTGCCGCGATGACCGGATTTCGGGTCACGGTAGTCGACGACAGACCGGAGTACGCCAACGCGGAACGTTTCCCTGAGGCACATAGCACAATTGCGCTCGATTTTATCGAGGCTATCGGGCAGCTCGAGATCAAGCCCTCCACCTACATCGTCATCGTCACACGCGGGCATCGCTCGGATGAAGAGATTCTTTCCCGTGTTGTCGGATCATCGGCGAAATATATCGGGATGATAGGAAGCAAACGGAAGGTTCTCACGACATACGAGCATCTAATGGAGCATGGAGTCTCCGTCGACGCATTAAAACGCATTCATGCGCCCATCGGTCTCGAGATCGGAGCGGCAACGGCGGAAGAAATCGGCATCAGCGTGGTGGCGCAGCTCATCGCGGTGCGCAGAGGCGAGGCGGAGAGGCAGGAGAATAAATCTGACGCTATGCAGAAATTGATTACGCAGATGAGGCAGATTTAGCGCAGATACCAGATTGCACTGATGGACGATCTTTCGCTGGTTCCCAAGCTCTGCTTGGGAATCAGAAGGTAGAAGGTTGATTTCGTTCCCAAACAGAGTTTGGGAACGAGATGGAAACCTTTACTCTGGTTCCCAAACTCTGTTTGGGAACCAGAGGCGCGAAAGTTGATTTCGTTCCCAAGCAGAGCTTGGGAACGAGATAGAATCATAAAAAAAATCCCGTCCGGTGAGTAACCGAACGGGATTTTTATTTTAACTAATCTGCGAAATCTTCATCTGTGCTAAATCAGCGCAATCAGAGAAATCATCTCGTCACTTAATCATCATCATCTTCTTGATATCAACACGATCCTGTGCTCTCAGAACGTAGAAGTAGATTCCTGAGGCAAGGCGTGCGCCGTCGAATGTTACTTCCTGGATCTGATCCGCAGGGACCGTACCGTCGAACAGAGTGACGACTTCCTGCCCGAGGTTATTGTAGACCTTCACGGCGACGTGTTGGGTTGACTTCATTGCGAAGTTGAACTTCGTCGTCGGGTTGAACGGGTTCGGATAGTTCTGGCTCAGTTTATAATCGTCTGCCGTTAGGGTAGCTTTCACTGCCACTTCAGGGCTGTAGGCGAATGATCCGTCGCGGTTGGTCTGTTTGAGGCGATAGCTGAACGATCCTGCATTCTTCAATGCATCGGTGTAGGTGTAGCTCTGGAGAGCGTTCGTTGTTCCCTTTCCATCCACAAAACCAACCTTTGCCCAATCGCTTACCGCTGATTGAGTAGTGCTTACTTCTTTTCGCTGGACTTCGAATCCGTAGTTGTTGACTTCGGTCTTCGTTCCCCAAGTAAGGTTGACCGTGCGTCCCTGAGCC
>CAYYHS010000501.1:0-2703 GCA_964471785.1 uncultured Chitinophagaceae bacterium | reverse complement strand
ATGTGGGCGGCAGCAACAAATCCTGCTGAGGCGTGTTACTTTCTTTCTGAGAAAGTCCCGCTGTGCGGGATGCCGCTATTTCATATCTTCGAAAGTTGCGCGAAAAGTAACCTCAGCACGTGCCGAAGAAAGCGGCTCGCCCATTCCTTCTAACCCGCCCGCCGTTTTCTAAACCCATGCTTCGCCTCATCGCACAACGTCGCCGATTCCATTGTCTCGAGTTCGTATAACCAGTCGAAATCGTCGGATGCGAGGGGAGATAGGATTCAATCGAAGGGTTTCAATTTCGGTGCATTTGCAGACTAGTCTGTATCTGAAGACCAGAGAAGCACCGAAATTGTCAGCAAGCGCGTTTGCGATTGAATCCGCGCGTTACGATTTCGACAGATTTCTTTGGTTACTTTCTTTCTCGGAAAGAAAGTAACACCTATAGAAGAATCGTATTTACTCTCCCTTGAGGTGCTGTTTGATGCGACAAGAATGAGGCACGACCAGGTTTACACACCCTCCTTGTTTCACTCCAAAAAATCCCCTATCTTTTCCACGAATTTGGTTTCACCATTGCCAACTGCCGTTCCAGCATGAGAAACGTCGTCGTTACAGGGATTGGATTGATCACGCCGATCGGATTGTCGACCGAAGAGTCGTGGAAGAATTGCCTTGCCGGTAAATCCGGCATCGGTCCCGTAACCCGTTTCGCTTCGGAACAATACCCGACACGGATTGCCGGTGAAATTAAGGGATTCGATGTAACGCGGTATTTTGAGCCTAAAGAGGCGCGGCGGTTTGACCTCTTCAATCATTATGCCGTGGGCGCGGCAATGGACGCGTTGAAAGATTCAAAGCTCGAAATCACACCGGAAAATGCCGAACGAGTCGGCATCATCATCGGATCGGGCATCGGCGGCGTCATCAGCATCAGCGAAACGGCAATCGCTGTTGCTCGTGACGGACCCCGTTACGTAACGCCTTTTTTTATTCCGGGCGCGATCATCAATATGCCGTCCGGCTATCTTGCGATCCGTACCGGTGCAAAGGGACCAAACTATGCCGTCGTATCGGCCTGCGCGACGGGCAACCACGCGATCGCCGACGGGTTTCATGCGATACGGCGTGAAGAGGCAGACGTGATGATCGTGGGAGGATCTGAAGCGTCGGTCATGGAAGTTGCTTTTGCCGGGTTTTGCTCGGCGAGAGCGATGTCTAAACGGAACGATGAACCACAGCGCGCGTCGCGGCCGTTCGACAGGGACAGGGATGGGTTTGTTCTGGGCGAAGGAGCTAGTGTGATCATTCTTGAAGAGGAGGAACATGCACGCCGGCGCGGCGCGCAGCTTTATGCGCGCATGTTGAGCTGCGGTATGACAGCCGATGCTTTTCATATCACCGCACCTCCAAGCGAAGGGGAGGGAGCTCAACGGGCAATGAAACTTGCAGTGCAATACGCCGGTTTGAAACTAGAGCAGATCGAATACATCAACGCACACGGGACATCGACCGGACTGGGCGACCTTGCTGAAACGAAGGCGGTGAAGAAAGTCTTCGGTCTTCATGCCAAGAAACTTGCCATGAGTTCGACAAAATCGATGATCGGACATTTGCTCGGCGCAGCGGGAGCGGCAGAAGCGGCGTTTACGATACTCGCTCTGCGCGACGGCATTCTCCCCCCGACGATCAATCTCGAAAACCCGGATCCGGAATGTGATTTGGATTATGTGCCGAATTATTCCCGCAAACAGGATATCCGGTACGCAATTTCGAACGGCTTCGGGTTCGGCGGAACGAATGCAACTGTTTGTTTTGAAAAGATCATGAATCAGTGATTCGCCCCGAACACTAAGGGCCATAAAGGAAGAACAATGAAAGAGCGGAAAATTGTACGGGTCGGGCTAGTGCAGATGAGCTGTGCTGAAGATCCTGCAAAGAACATGAAAAAGGCGACCGACGGGATTCGTGACGCAGCAAAGAAAGGGGCAAACATCGTCTGCCTTCAGGAATTGTTCCGATCGCACTATTTCTGTATCAAAGAAGAATATTCAGCCTTCAAACTTGCGGAGCCGGTTCCGGGCGATTCTACGGTGGAACTTCAGGCGCTCGCGAAACAGCTCGGGGTCGTGATTGTCGCGTCGTTGTTCGAAAAGCGTGCAGAGGGAGTGTATCACAATACCGCAGCTGTGATCGATGCGGATGGGAGCTACCTCGGCAAGTACCGCAAGATGCACATCCCGGATGACCCATCCTTTTATGAAAAATTTTACTTCACCCCCGGCGACCTCGGTTTCAAATCGTGGAAAACACAATTTGGGACGATTGGAGTTCTTATTTGCTGGGATCAATGGTACCCGGAAGCGGCACGACTCACTGCGCTGGCCGGGGCAGAAATTCTATTCTATCCGACCGCGATCGGATGGGCAAACGATGAAGAAGAGAAAACGCGAGAGAATCAGTTTCAAGCTTGGCAGATTGTTCAGCGTTCACATGCCGTGGCGAATGGGATACCCGTCGTCGCCGTCAACCGCGTCGGCACTGAAGGAAACCTGAAATTCTGGGGTGCTTCATTCGTGGCAAATACCTTTGGGGAACTGCTCTTTCAGGCATCGCACGACAAAGAAGAGGTTAATGTCGTTGAGATCGACCTCAACCGATCGAACACCACGCGCACACACTGGCCGTTTTTACGCGACAGGAGAATTGATGCGTACG
>CAYYHS010000500.1:0-2713 GCA_964471785.1 uncultured Chitinophagaceae bacterium | reverse complement strand
TGTCGTTCGTCGTTGTGGAAAATGCTGTAACACAGCGCGGCGCCCGGACGGTCGCCGTGGATCCGGCGACGCATTCTGTCTTTACTGCGACGGCTAAATTCGGCCCGATGCCCTCGCCCGCATTGGCGGGCACGCGGGTACGGCCTCCCATCCTGTCGAATACATTCGCTGTGCTGAAATATCAACGGTAAAGTTCCGTGAAACGGCTCGTTCCAACTTTTATTTTTTTGATGGCATGCCTCTCGAGTGTCGACGGGCAAACGACTCTCACACTCGAACAGTGTCTTGCGTTGGCCAAGCAGCGTAGTTTGCAGATGCGCGTAAGCGAAAACGCCTCGCAAGCCGCGTTGCTCTCGCGTGATGAGTTAATGAAAACACGGCTTCCTCAATTGCAATTTGAGGCGTCGGCTCTCTACGCGCCGTCGTCCGGGCATTTTGGCTATGATCCCCTGATTACGAACGGCGGACAATATGCCGGACAGATTGTCGGGAAACAATCGTTGTACGATGGAGGAATAAGGAGTCTTCGTGCAGATCAGATCGGTGTCGACATCGATCTTCGGGGCAAGGAAGCGAGAGCGACTGAGCGAGATCTTACTTATGCGGTCAGGCAAGCATTTTTCGAGGTGCTTCGGGCGGATCGGGAGAGCCGGCTGGAGTCTGAAAGCGTTCGCCAACTGAATGATTACCTGGAGCGCGTCAAGCAGCTTTCGACAGCCGGCAACGCGTCCACGACCGACATTCTAAAAACAGAAGTTCAGCTTTCAGGGGCGGAAATTGCGTTTCACAAATCTCAGGAAGAATACGCCTCGGCCAAATATTCGCTTTCAGAATTGATCGGCGGAGCCATCGATACATCCTTTGAGGTTACGGGCAGTCTGGATGACATGCCTTGGGCCGATTCACTTTCAGTCGGATCAGCGGATTCAGTTGAAAGCGTCGAACTTTCCATGGCGGCGCTGACAATTCGGCGGAACCAGCTGGAGATTGAACTTACGCGTCATGAACTTTCACCAACGGTCTCACTGGTAGGAGATGCCGGATTGCTGACATCGGGCGATAACCTGCGGCTTCCCTCCGATCAGCGGGCAGGAATCCTCGGTTATTCTGTCGGTCTTGTCGTCGAAGTTCCCTTCTTCAACTGGGGGGCGACTGACCTCCGTGTCCAGCAACGGGAGAGTGCGGCAAAAATCCTCGAGTTGCAATCCGATCTCTTACGTCGGTCCATTGCGGCCGAGTCGAAGAAGATTCGTTTAGGTCTGGTTGAGTCGCGAAGACGGCTCGTGATGGTGCGTAACAACATCAAGTCGGCAGAGGAAAACTTCCTCCTGACAAAATCGAAATACCTTGCGGGGGGGACCCTTTCGCTGGAGGTTCTCTCTGCCCAGCAGCTCCTGACGGATTCAAAACTCATGGAGCTGCAAACAGAGGCCGATATCCAAAACCTCTCGGCAAAACTGGAACAACTTCTCACCCGCTGATGTCTAGGAGACTCCGAGCCATGTCGCTCTTAGTGGAGCTCAAAAGCTGTAACATGCAGAGCACCTATTAACATCTCGCACCCAGCGGTGCTTTTGAACCGCGTTCCTGCATGAAGAACGCCGTTAGACGCGACAGCAAAGTGCTTTCTATGTTATACTGATCCCGGCGTTTTCGAGATTGCTTCGAATAAATCTTGAACAATAGAATCTACCTATGAAGAAGAATCGAAAATACGCGATCCAACCATTTATGTGCTGCTCGATCATTGCTGCATCGCTGCTGATCGCCGGTTGTCGTTCCAAGGGCAATGACAATGACGAGGAAAAGCCAGCGCCGAAAGCGCTGGTGACGGTGAAAATTGACGTTGTGAAAGAGCACGATGCCGCTATCACCATTTCCGCTGTCGGGAAAACGGATGCGCTCCGAAGGGAGAAATTGTGCTCTCCAATTGCCGGGAAGATCGTTTCATTGAAGGTGTATGAGGGAAGCGAAGTGAAGCAGGGAGAGGTCGTGGCAGTGGTACAATCGAAAGAGTCGAACGCCGCGATCATGGGCGCCGAAGCGATGATGAATTCTGCCGCGACTCCAGAAGCGAAAGCAGAAGCCGACCGGCAGCTTCGTCTGGCCCGGTCTGTACAGAACAGCGTTAGCGTCATTTCAAAATTCGACGGAGTGATTTCTGCCCGGGCTGCCAGCGAAGGAGAGCTCATCGCCGAGAATGGTGAACTGATGACGGTGATCGACCTCTCCTCGATTAATTTTGTCGCAGAGGTGCAGGTGCGCGACCTCGTCTTCGTGAGAACAGGACAATCAGCCGCCATACGGTTTCAATCGTTTCCGGAAAAAGAATATCCGGCAATCGTGGACGCCATCAACCCGCAGACGGACGTACAGAGCCAAACTGTCAAAACACGGCTTCGTCTTTTGCCGGTGCGGGGTGCCGAGTCTTCGCCTCTTCGGACGGACATCGTCGGAACTGCCTTGATCGTCACCGGAATTCGCCATCATTCATTTTTTGTCCCTAAACCCGCTCTTCTTCGTGACGATGAAAACAACTCGTTCTCGATAATTTCCTTGACCCCGGACTCGCTCTCCATCACACTGCCCGTCTCCGTCCGCGCGATCACCGATTCCACGGCAGAAATTGCAGGACCGGGGCTCACAGAGGGAATGCCTGTCATCACGGAAGGCAACTATTCTCTCGCAGACTCAACGCGCGTGACACTCGCCC
>CAYYHS010000499.1:0-2714 GCA_964471785.1 uncultured Chitinophagaceae bacterium | reverse complement strand
AAGAGTCTGGGATTGATTCTGCTGGGTCAAGCAGTGTTGTTCGGTTCAATCTTATCCCGAACATTGCGGTAGGCACTCCGAATCCTGGCAAGCTTCTGATGAAGGAAGCCACAAAGGCATGGAGAGCGTTAGGATAAAAACAGATATTGGGTTTGTGACCTTTTCCAACATGTTTTCTTTGCGCCCCTGGCGTCTTCGCGGTTTATCCCTCATTCGGTGATGATTTTTCAGCCTCCCGATGGCAAAACCGCTATCCGAGCATTTTCCATCCATACCTTGCCATCATGCGGTACACGGCGAAGCCGAAGAGAAGACCAGCGGAGAGGAACCCAACCCCGGTCGTTGTATCCCCGAATATTATTTTTCCCGTCCCGAAGAGAAACGAGTAGATCATCAGCACGCCGCAAACCCAGTTGAAAAGATTGATGAGGCCGTCTTTTTGCGGCACGATGTCGGGGGCATCGGCGGCAATTGGCTTCCATAGCGCAACGTTTGGGCGGACTCTACGATAGAACGACAGAAGAATCTCGCGCGGCTCGGGTTTGGTCAGCAGTGTCACGGTCAGCCAGATCGCCGTGGTCGCAGTGACGGTCGTGAGAAGGAGGATCGCAAATTCCTTGGGCTGGTCTTCCTTCAAGCCGAATCCGAGTTGAAGAATTAAGGAGACGACGAACGCTGCAATCATCGCGGAGATTTCGCTCCAGGCATTTACCCTCCACCAGAACCATCGCAAGATATAGACCAGCCCCGTTCCGGCGCCGACAGCCATTAAAAATCGCCAGGCGTTTCCGATCGAATCCATATAAAAAGTAACAACGGCTGAGAGAATCATCAGGATCATCGTGATGACTTGCGAGATGATGACGTAGTGCTTCTCGTCTTTTGTCCGGTTCATGAACCGGCGATAGACATCGTTCACGAGATAGCTGGCACCCCAATTCAGTTGAGTTCCGATAGTCGACATGTACGCCGCGGCAAACGCCGCGAGCATTAATCCACGCAAGTATACAGGCAGGTCCGAGATGAGAATCCGGATATAACCCGATTCCGGGTCGGCCTGAAAGGCCGGATCGTTCTGATAGCGCACCACGGCGACGAGGGCAACGAGAATCCATGGCCAGGGGCGCAGCGCGTAATGCGCAATGTTAAACCAGAGTGTTGCGAGGAGGGAATTTTTTTCATCCTTCGCAGAAAAAATTCTTTGCGCAACATAACCGCCTCCGCCGGGCTCCGCCCCCGGATACCACGAAGCCCACCAGTTGACGGCGATGAAGACAAAAAATGTGATCATCGGCATCCACGCAGAATTAAGATCGGGGACAAACGAGAGGATAGATCCCTGTGCCCCTCGGGCCTGGTCGATGGTGCGAAGCTGCGAAACAAGTGGACCCATCCCGCCTGATGCGCCGACAGCAAAGACGGCCAAGAGAATTACCATCCCCATTTTCAGCACAAACTGAAACAGGTCTGTCCACAAAACTCCCCACAGGCCTGAAAGGGTTGAAATAGAAGCCGTGATAAACATGATAACGATCGCAAAGGCGAGGGCTTCAAACTTCGAGACCCCAAGCACCTGCATCATGATCTTGACGATCGCCAGATTCACCCATCCCATGATGATGAGGTTGACGGCCAGCCCAAGATAGATTGCGCGGAACCATCGGAGAAACGTCGCTGGCTTGCCCGAGTACCGGATCTCTGCAAACTCGACGTCGGTCAGCACGCCGGCGCGCCGCCATAGTTTGGCAAAAAAGAAGACGGTGAGCATTCCGCTGAATGCCATGCTCCACCATATCCAGTTTCCTGCTATCCCGTTTTTTGCCACAAGACCGGTGACCACTAACGGCGTATCTGCGGCAAAAGTCGTGGCAACCATCGAGGTGCCTGCAAGCCACCAGGTGACGTTCCTTCCGGAAATGAAAAAATCGCTTACACTTTTCGTGGCGCGCTTACGAAGATAAAGCGCCGTGGCAAGATTCAAAATGAAGTAGAGAGCGATGACGACAAAATCGACTACCGTGAGCTGCATGGCGGGTCTCCGGGAGTAGTTGAATCAACAATGGAATTTGAGTTGTACCGAAAGGCAAGCCGTCGTAAACGACAGATGTAGTAAGTCGTCAGAGGTATGAAGAAGGGATGACGCTTGGAGCATCGAGTGGAATTCGAAACGAGAATGGCTCAGTCTTTTGTCGCCTTTGCGACGGAATCGAATATTTGAAAAACGCGGTCGAGCTGCGAAATCTTCAGGAGTGCCATCACTTTTTTGTGAACGCCCACGAGGATTACTTTTCCGCCGTGGCCGCGCATCTGACGCTCTGCGATAAGAAGCGCGCTAAGGCCGGTACTGTCGCAGAACTCGACATCCGTCAGGTCGACGACCAGTGATTTGAGAGTGGGGCGGCACAGGAGGATAAATTCGCCCTTCAATTCCGGCGAGACCGAAACGTCGAGCTTCCGTTCTCGTACCTTGATGATCGTGTGCTGCGTATTCTTTGAAATATCGAACTTCATTGGGCCTCCAACTCTCCGTCAAAACATTGCCATTGTACGCAACAACTGCTCAAAGCTACGTTGCGGGCTCATTTGCTGGGATGTCTTCAACTGAAAATTGTAGAACTTGTCGCCATTTTCTTTCACAAATCCGACTTTTAACCCGGCGTCCACACTCCGGCACAAATAGGCAGCTGGAAGAACCATCGGTATGTTGAGGTCAA
>CAYYHS010000498.1:0-2716 GCA_964471785.1 uncultured Chitinophagaceae bacterium | reverse complement strand
CCTTTTTTTACGACCAAATCGGAAGAACATTTCTTGCGGAAGCGAATGGCGAAGAACACGACGCTGCAGTTTTTTCCAGAGCCGATCCAGAATGTCCCGATTTCAAAATTCGCGAAAGTCGATGCTGTTTCCGTTTTCATTTACTCGACGATAAAAAAAGACCTCATCAAAGGGTTGAAGAATCTGCGGCTGATCGCTACGAGAAGCACCGGCTTCAATCACATCGACGTCCACGACGCGAAGAAAAAAGGCATCGTTGTCTGCAATGTGCCGTATTACGGAGAGAATACCGTTGCCGAACACACGTTCGCTCTTATCCTCTCACTCTCGCGCAACATCCACAAAGCATATATGCGTACGCTCCGGAACGACTTCTCGCTTGAAGGTCTGCGCGGATTCGATCTGAAGGGAAAGACCATCGGAATCATCGGTGCGGGGAGCATCGGGTTGCACGTCGTGAGAATGGCAAAAGGTTTTGGACTCAATGTTCTCGTGTACGACCTCAGACATAACCACTTTCTCGCGGAAACGCTCGATTTCAAGTACACTTCACTGGATGAGCTCCTCTCACATTCGGACATCATCACCCTGCATTGTCCCTCCAACGCAGAGACGTTCCATTTGCTCAACATGAAAAATATCGGAAAAGTGAAAAAGGGTGCTTTGTTCATCAATACGGCACGGGGCGATCTTATAGAGACACAGGCCCTCCATTACGCACTCAACTCAGGAATTTTTGCCGGAGCGGGTCTTGATGTGTTTGAAGGAGAGGAACTGGTGAAGGAAGAGAATCAAATGCTGAGCAAGAATGTTCCCGTTGAGAAACTCCACGCGCTGCTTCAAAAGAATATCTTGCTGAAAATGGAGAACGTCATTCTTACGCCTCATATGGCGTTCGACAGCGTCGAGGCGGTGGAGCGGATTCTGCAGACGACCGTGGACAATATTGCCGCTTTTGACAACAAAAGCCCCCAGTTCGTCGTCAATGCCGGCTAGCCGGTGCGATCCGGAGCGGCGCTAATCCGGATGTGCGCATGTTCTTCTCTTATTTCCTCAGACGAGCGTGAACAATTTAACCTCCCTCAAGAAAGTCGCGTTAATCCTCCTGATCATTGTTCTACTTCCGGCATTGTTTTATTCCGGCTATGAGATTAGCGCCCTGAGTACGAGCGAACAGATGTTTGGGGAGATGTACCGCCAACAACTCGATGCGGTGCTCTTCTCTCTTAACCAATACTCGTTAGACGCGGTCTCTGCATGGGCGGGGGGACTTCAGAATATCATCGCCGACAGGTCACTGGCACCTCGTAAACAATTCATCCGCTCTACACAAAGGTTCATCGATCAGCGGAGCACGATCCAGGCTGTATTTGTGAGCGACACGGCCATCAAATCGATCGTCAGCGTGGAATCTTCCGAACGCCATCGCAGTCTCCCGTTTCTGACGGAGAATAATATTCTGTTCCAACTGCAAAAAAATCGGCAGAAGGTTGACCGGCTTATCGACTTCCAACGCGTCGAGTACCGAAAGCTCGAGCCGATTGCGCTCACAGACTCGTCGATTCATGAATCCCCGCTCGTTCTCATATTTATTGCTCGTGACTATTCTTCCACTATGCGTGTCGTCGGCATGGTGCTGGATCCGCGGGATTTTCTGCAGAATATTCTCGCCCAGAAGCTTGCAGAAGCGGCGGGAGAAGAGTTTGTCCTTGCCGTCGTGAACAAGAGGACCAATCAGATTGTGCAGTCGAGCTCGGCAGTGGAGCTCGGCGACTTGAAACAAGAGAAGGCGCTCTGGCTGTTCCCCGATTTATTGCTTGGCATCCGGCTGAGGGGGAGGACTATCGATGAAGTAGTGCAAACCCGCGCGTACCGCAATTTCGCGATTATTGCGGCGCTCGATATGCTGCTCCTGGCAGGAGCGTGGCTTATCTATCGCACGATGCGCCGTGAAATGGAACTCATACAACTGAAATCCGATTTTGTCTCGAACGTCTCCCACGAATTGCGCACCCCGCTTTCGTTGATCCGCATGTTCGCCGAAACGCTGGAAATGAAAAGGGTGAAAACTGAAAAGCAGAAATTCGAGTATTACCGTACAATTATCCAGGAATCTGAGCGATTGAGCAGGCTTGTGAACAACCTTTTAAATTTTTCCAGGATGGAGGCCGGCAAGAGAAGTTACAGCCTTCAGCCCACAGATCTTAACGTTCTCGTCTCGAAGGTCCTTGAATTCTATACGCTCCAACTTCGCAATAGGAATTTTGAAGTCATCGTGGATCTCGAAAAAAACATCCCTTCCGTGGATGCGGACGCCGAAGCGATCTCGGAAGCAGTTCACAACATTATTGACAACGCCGTCAAATATAGCGACCAACAAAAGTATCTCCGGATTGCAACGGGGAGCGATGACTCCGGGGCGTTCGTCGAGGTACAGGACCGGGGCATAGGGATTGCGCCCGAGCATCAGAGCAAAATCTTTGAAAAATTTTACCGCGTTTCCACCGGCCTGGTGCACACCACAAAAGGGAGCGGGTTGGGCTTGGCACTCGTTCATCACATCATGAGCGCGCACGGTGGAAACGTTGACGTGCAAAGCGCACTTGGACGAGGGAGTACCTTCCGGTTGCACCTGCCGCTGAGTTCGACGTAGAATGGGGACTGTTTGGATCACAAAGACTATGAACGAAGGAATTACCGCTATGTCATCGATACT
>CAYYHS010000497.1:0-2724 GCA_964471785.1 uncultured Chitinophagaceae bacterium | reverse complement strand
CCTAACGCTTCTTCCCAACAGGTCGTACACTTTCAGCGTCACATAGCCGGGGACAGATAACTGATACATGATCACGGTGTTCGGGTTGAACGGGTTGGGATAATTCTGTTCGAGCGAGAATCGCGTTGGGAATGTTGAGCGCGCCTCTCTGACGGGCGTCGCAGGAGATTCGTTGAAAAAGCCAGAGACAAAGACCAGCGGTGCATTCCAATTGATGGCAATCTCGTTCGAGGCATAACTCCCCTGGTCGTCAATATAGCAGTATGCTGGAGCGCTCGTAGCGGTGAAGTTCGCCTGCAGCACGGCATCGTCAAGATATCTGTCGGGACCGCCGGACATCAGTCCTGGAACCGGTTCGACGATGCCGTCCGACGCCGATGGGCGGTGATGAATATGCATCGGGTGGGCACTCCCCACACCGGTCACGAACGTCATGTTGTGTCTGTTGCAGCCGAGGATGTAGTTCAATTGCGAGAGGGCCGCGTTGTAGTACGCCGCGTTTCCAGAGGAGAGGTAGCCCAGAATAAATATTGCGCCGTTATTGAGCGCGTAGCCGTTGCTTCCCCACCCGTAGTCGCCCGGGTTCAAAGAGACGTTCAGGCCGTCTGCATTCACGATACCCAGCAAAGTATTGCAGCGATCGTTCAACGCGCTCCTGAGCTGGGACTTGATCGTCGTGTCGGTCTTTGCCTGGTTGCCGAAAAGGTATGCCGCATGAGCCATCGGCCTCAGATCGGCCCAGCCCATCGTTGATGTGAAGATGCCGCTGTTGGCGTAGTTGCTTTTGAAGTACGAATGGTACTGATCTTCGCCGGTGGTGACGAACAGCTCCGCCGCCGCCCATAGTCGTTCATCGGAGTCATTGCCGTCGCCGTATTCACCCGTTCCAGTGCCGCTTGGATTGTGGAATCCCCCGGTCGGAACTATCGTCGGGTGCGCCGTCAGATATTGCCACGCCTTGCGGGCTGCGGTAAGACATTCTGAAGCAAACGTCGTATCGAACGGGCGGTAGTCGCGTGCAGCTTGAGCCATAACCGCCGCGAAGTCTCCGGTTGCTGTTGACGATTTCTGATAGATATAACGTGTGGCGGAGTCTTTGTCGGGCATCTCAAAGCCGTCAAAATTTGCTGTCGTGACTTTAAAGTAGACTCCCCCGTCTGAAGTGTCCTGCATCGTGAGGAACCACTCGAGTTCATACCTGGTTTCGTCGAGGATATCGGGAACCGAGTTGTTGCTTTCCGGAATATTCAGGTTGTCGTACTGAAGCTTGGAGGGAAAAAGTTCATACGCGAGCAGCAGCGTCCCCACCGTCACGCCAGCATTGACGACATACTTTCCGTAGTCGCCCGCATCGTGCCAGCCGCCAGTCGTCACGGAGTGTCCGGTCTTGTCCGCCGTTGTATGATACGTGCCATCGTTTGTATGGCAGGTGATTCTCGCATACGGACCGGCGTTCTGAGCCAACAACTGCTTGCCGCATCTCTGAAAGTAATACCCCTTGAGCGACTTTTTGTAGACATCCTCAAACGCGCTGCTCGAGATCGAGAATGAATACGATGTATCGGACGACGTTGTCGTAACCTGATAATCGCCTTCTGCGGTGAGCGACGAAAAGTCCCCTTTATATGTTCTCAGGCCGCACGCAGGGTCTTTCGCCGACCCCGTTTGCAGCGGCTGCAGCGTGCCGCGGTACTGAATGCTCCCCGTTGCCTTGCTGACAACGTAAAAACTGTCGTCGTTCTGGATGAAATAGACGAACTTCGCCCTGTCCGGCAGATAGCCGGCTTGATTGACGAGAGCGTACTGCGCCTCGAGCGAGACCGCAGTCAGGGCTGAGATGATCGAAACAGAGATTATCCATTTTGCCGTATTCATGGCGAGATGTGCCTCCTCTTCCTTAGTCAATTATATAGGTACAAGATTCCGAAGACTGAATCCAATCATCCAGGTTCCGGGTAGTGTTACAAATTGGATGCCCGCTAGAAGCATGCGGGCATGACAAACCTAAGGGCGCGTCATTCCCGAACGTTTTTATCGGGAATCCATTGATCTGCAATTCAAAAATCAAACTGTAACAGAACCAGACTTCGGGAAGTGTCTGCTTTAGAGATCCACGAATTATATTTTGCGTGAAACTTATGTCTAGTGTAACCCGCTATCCAAGTCTATAAATTGCATATGCCTGTCCGGGAACGGTGACGGTAACAGAGCCGTTGTTCCATTCAAGTTCGACCTTCTTACCCGCAAGCAATGTTGGATGTGTCTCGGGGATGTTCACCGAGAACTCGGCCTTGGCTTCCCTCCCGGAAGGGTTCAGGATCACCAGAACGACATTTTTATCCTTCGCCCTTGCATAGACAAACGGATAGGTGTTCTCACGTGCATAGAGCGGAACAAATTCTGCGTAGGCTGCGAGGGCTGGTTCGGATTGCACAAGTTTGATGAGCGCCCGCGTCCTGTTGAGGAGCGAATCTGGATTCTTCTCCTGCGCTTCCACAGTTGGAGCTTCGTGCGAAGGGTCGACGGGGAGATAGAGCTTCTGTTCCGGGGCTTCTGAAAACCCAAGGTTCCTGCTTCCAGACCATTGCATCGGAGTTCTCGCTCCGTTTCGGGGGCGATAGGCGCCTTCGACCTGAGGCCAGCTCTCCGGCAATTGTCTCATCCCAATCTCGTTGCCGTAATAGATGAACGTCACTCCCGGCATTGTCAATCCGAAAGCATAAA
>CAYYHS010000496.1:0-2738 GCA_964471785.1 uncultured Chitinophagaceae bacterium | reverse complement strand
GTCCCGCGAAAGCGGGGCGAAGTGAAGAATCCATGCAAGTGTCGTTGAATGGATCTTTCGCGTGGTTTACCCCGCTGATAAGCGGGGCTCAGGATGACAATTTAGCGTATCTCGGCTTTCACTCTTACTCAAATTAGAAGATTGCCCAGCTCTCGTAGCAACTGAGTCTCCATTTCTTTATTTTAGTTTCAGCCATTAACCCCAACGTAGATAGAATGTAGATGCGACTTCTCCTTTCGTACCTTAAACAGTACTGGAAGCTGGTTGCTTTCGCCTTATTCCTTGCTGCGATCAACCAGACTTTTTCACTCCTCGATCCGTTGATCTTCCGGCATGTTATCGACGAGTACGCAACCCGCTTCAAAGAATACAGCGCGGCACAGTTCTTCAAAGGAGTGGGATTGCTGCTGGCGTTGGCGGTCGGCGTTGCGTTTGTGTCGCGAGTGGCGAAGAATTTTCAGGACTACTATATCAATGTTATCATTCAGAAACTCGGGGCCCAGATCTACTCCGATGGACTGAAACATTCGCTGGAACTTCCGTATTCGGTCTTCGAGGATCAGCGAAGCGGCGAGACGCTCGGGAAACTTCAAAAGGTTCGCAGCGATGTCGAACGGCTCATCGCCGCTGCGATTAACATCTTATTTACGACGCTGGTGGGCGTTATCTTTGTCACGGCCTATGCAATCACCGTTCACTGGCTTATTGCGCCGGTTTACTTTTCCACGATCCCTATCCTGGCAATTCTCAGTTCCGTTCTTGGAAGGAAAATCAAGACGATACAGAAGACCATCGTCGCCGAGACGACAAGCCTTGCCGGATCGACCACGGAGTCTCTTCGCAATATCGAGCTTGTGAAAAGCCTGGGGCTTGCTCAACAGGAAATAACCCGGCTGAGCAATACGACCGGGAAAATACTTAAACTTGAACTGAAGAAAGTCAGGTATCTTCGGAGCCTGAGTTTCATTCAAGGGACGTGCGTCAATTTCTTGCGGACGACAATTCTGTTTCTGATGCTCTATCTCATCTATGCGCAGCAGATTACGTTCGGCCAGTTCTTCTCGCTGTGGATCTACTCATTTTTTATTTTTGGCCCGCTGCAGGAGTTGGGGAATGTCATCAACATTTACCGGGAAGCGGAAGTTTCTCTCAACAATTTTGAAGCGATCCTCAACACGCCGAAGGAAGTAACCCCACTCAATCCTGTACCGGTCACAGCCATCAACGTGCTCGAGTTCCAAGACGTGAGCTTCAAACATCAGTCCGCTTCGAAGAACGCACTCAACGGGATCTCATTCAACACGAAAATGGGGGAGACGATCGCCTTTGTCGGACCATCGGGCTCAGGCAAAACGACGCTGGTGAAATTGCTCGTCGGATTGTACGCTCCGCAGTCCGGCCGGATACTGTACAACGGCCACCGGAGTTCCGATGTCGATCTGAACCAGTTGAGGGAAAGGATCGGCTTTGTTACACAGGACACCCAGCTCTTTTCCGGCACGATCAAAGAGAACCTCCTCTTTGTTAACCCCGGAGCTACCGACGACGATTGCGTGGAAGTGCTCCATCAGGCCGCATGTCAGAGCCTTCTGGCGCGGGCCGACAAGGGGCTGGACACGATGATCGGAGAAGGGGGAGTAAAAGTATCGGGTGGCGAGAAGCAGCGTCTCTCGATTGCCCGTGCTCTTTTGCGTCGTCCCGATTTGCTTGTATTCGACGAAGCGACATCTTCGCTCGACTCTCTTACCGAAGAGGAAATCAGTGCGACGATTCGCGACATTTCAACAAGAAAAGACCTCATCACGATTATGATCGCACATCGCCTTTCGACGGTGATGCATTCAGACAAAATCTTCGTTCTGGAAAAAGGGCAGATTGTCGAGTCGGGGCGCCATCGCGAATTGCTGGACTTGAAGGGCTTATATTACGCAATGTGGAGACAGCAGATCGGGGAGCGGGAAGACGGGACGATGCGTGCTGCTCTCGCTGCGGCAAAAAGCATTGTGAAGAACTGATTCTGTCTGAACAATTGTTCACGGCCGCATCAAGCATACCGCGCGAGTTACTCCTGCATTCGCATGATCGCGCCTTCCGAATTCTCAATCCAAGAAGAGGAATCCTTCATTGATCGGTGAACTCTGCGCGTTGGCGACAGCGTGCGTTTGGTCCGTCAGTTCTATAATGTTCGCTGGAGCAATCCGCAGAGCCGGATCAGTCCAGGTTAATGTCGCGCGTCTTGTCTTTGCGGCGCTTCTTCTCCTAGTTACCATACTGGCGGCGAACCTCAATTTCCGTTTGTCGCTTTCACAGTATTCGTATCTCAGTCTCAGCGGGTTTATAGGGCTCGTTTTTGGAGACAGTTTCCTCTTTAAATCGTTCCACGTCAACGGCGCCCGGATCAGCATGTTGATCATGTCGCTCGCACCGGCCATCAGCGCAATACTTGCTTTTATCATTCTGGGGGAATCGCTCACGTTTTGGGGCATAGCCGGAATCGTCGTGACCACGGCCGGCATCGCAATTGTCGTCATCGCAAACCAAAAGAGCCGCTCTGAACGCGTAAAGATAACGGGACGTGGGATGATCTACGGATTTTTCGGAGCGGTGGGACAGGGAGCAGGATTGGTGTTTGCGCGCATGGCGTTCAACGACGGAGAAATCAACGGATTTGTCGCAACCTTCGTGCGGATTGCTGCGTCTCTTGTAATTCTTCTTCCGCTAACTCTCGCACCCCGCCG
>CAYYHS010000495.1:0-2741 GCA_964471785.1 uncultured Chitinophagaceae bacterium | reverse complement strand
GTAGTGACAAGAGAATCTTTCAATAAATATATTTCAAATTCAGTCGATGAAAAATCGGTGTTGATTTGAGCGTAATCTGCGCTTGGCAGAAGAAAAACACAAAGCACAAATAGTCTGAGGGTGTATTTCATTAATTTTGTCTCCTGCTTTCGCCGCAAATGCGGATTTGTTTTAGAAGCAGCGCTCGTTTAGCTCCAGCAACGTATTGGCGATGCTCGCATCGTTGCATGAATTGATTCAATCTCAAAGTCCTTACCTTATCAAATGTTTCATGCCTTAGTGAATCATCGACTCATTTCTCTTTTCCTGCGCCGTCCCGCCAATTCTGTAGGCAATGGCCAATTGTGCCCTTCAGCAAGGAGACCTTGAGCGTCCTCCGGTCCCCACGTGCCTGCGGCGTAGTTTGGAAAATCGCTTGGGGGAGCCTCCGACCAGACCTCGAGCACGGGCATCAACAAACGCCAAGCGGCCTCCACCTGGTCGGCACGCATGAATAACGTCGCGTCATTCTTCATGACATCCCAAAGCAACGTTTCGTAAGCATCGGGCGAGCGGACGGCAAATGCATCATGGTAATTAAACTGCATCTCCACGGAACGCAGGTGTATCTTTGCTCCGGGATGTTTCGCTTGAAACCGAAGGACGATACCTTCGTCGGGCTGAATGGCCATGACCAGCCGAGAGGACTGCCAATCGAGGGTCGACTCAGCCGGAAACGATTGGTGCGGCACTCCTTTGAATTGGATCGAAATTTCCGATGCCTGACGTGTGAGCCGCTTCCCGGTGCGCAGGTAGAAAGGCACGCCCTGCCAGCGCCAGTTGTCGATGAATAGTCTGAGAGCCACAAATGTCTCGGTCTGGGAATCCGGCGACACTCCATCTTCTTCGCGATAACCGCAAACTTTTTTCCCTCCAACCCAGCCCGGACCGTACTGCCCGCGCGCAACGCATTCATGGACCGAGTCCCTGTGGATCGGACGAACCGCGTGGAGAACGTCCACTTTTTTATTGCGGATCTCGTCGGCTTCGAACGAGACCATCGGCTCCATCGCAACAAGACAAAGCAATTGCATCAGGTGATTCTGCACCATGTCGCGAAGGGCTCCGGCATGGTCGTAGTAGCCACCGCGATGTTCAACACCGACATCTTCCACTGCGGTGATGGTGACACTGTCCACATACCGCTGGTTCCAGATCGGCTCGAAGAGTGGATTAGCAAAACGAAAGGCCAGTATATTCTGCACCGTTTCCTTTCCCAGATAATGGTCGATGCGGTAAATCTGGCATTCGTCGAAATTAGCAGCGAGGACGGCATTGAGTGTACGCGCGGATTGAAGGTCATAACCGATCGGTTTCTCGACGACGATCCGGGCCCATTTGTGGTCGCGCGCCAATCCGGCCTTGCCCAGATACTTTGGAATTTCACCGAACATGCTTGGGGGGGTCGCCATGTAAAAGATGCGGTGACATTTGGTTCCCCATTCCTTTTCGAGTTTAGCACATTGTGCAGATAGTGTTGTATAGGTGCGAATCTTTTTGAAATCACCCTGCAGGTAATGGATGTGTTGCGCGAACTGATTCCAGGACGCGGACCGGGCTTTCCCGTAACGGGAGAAATGGTTGACGCCATCGTGCAGCCGGCGGCGCAGCGCATCATCGCCGAGCTTCATGTGGTCGACCGCGATGATCGCAAATTTGTCAGGCAGGCTTCGGTCCTGGGAAAGGTCAAATAATGCCGGCACAAGTTTTCTCCAGGTCAAATCTCCGGCTCCGCCAAAAATGACAAAGACGGTCGGTTCAAGTTGGTCGTTTATTTTCATGCTTCTTACTCCTTCTCTCTCAATCCTTGTGGGATGTCCTTTAATGTCAACGGGCTGAGTTACATACGTTACGAAACAGACGTGTCGAACTTCGAAGAAAGCCGCGATGCGGCTTTTGCATCGAGCATCCACGTGAGAGACCCAGAATCGGGGCGCACGAGGGTTGCAGGAAGTTCTTCGTTTGAATTAGTACACGCAACAATTTTTCTGACGATGGCAGCCTTCTGTTCTCCTGCTACAAGAAAGAGCACGGCTCGCGAACGATTAATGACCGGCAGCGTGAGCGTGACACGCCAACTTCTCAAACGATGTACGAACGTACTCCGAACCATCCGCTGCCTTTCACGAAGAATTTCGCTCCCGGGAAATAACGAGGCGGTATGTCCATCTTCTCCTACACCCAGAAGCATCAGATCACACCGATCGGCAAAAGGTGGAAACACCTTTTTCAATTCCTCTTCATACTCAAGCGCTGCGGCTTCTGGATTTATTTCTCCCTTTACGCGGTGTACGTTCGACGTCGGGATTGCGACGCGAGAAATGAGTTCGTGTCGGATCATCCCATAGTTGCTGTTCGGATCATCGGGAGCCACCATCCGTTCATCGCTGAAGATAAGATGGACCCGGTTCAAATCCACGGATTGTCTAGCCAACAAATCACCTAAGCGCCGGTATATACCGCGCGGTGTGTTACCCCCCGAAAGCGCAATCAAGCATTTGCCGCGTTCACGAATAGCTGCCGTGATCAGCTCGACTATCGCATGCGAGGCAGCGATTTCGAAATCTTCAACTGTCGCCGAGATATTAATCTGAGGAGTTGACAATGCACGGCCTATGATTTTTCCCATTCCGTATGAAACGTGCCTTTAGAATCGATCCGCTCATAGGTATGGGCTCCAAAATAGTCGCGCTGGGCCTGGA
>CAYYHS010000494.1:0-2742 GCA_964471785.1 uncultured Chitinophagaceae bacterium | reverse complement strand
GGACGGTTATTCAACGAAACTCTCGAAACGTTCGAGAAGACTGCGAAGAAGTACGGCAACATCATCAAAGTTTTTTTCCCCAACGCCGAAGATGTTGAAACGTACGTCTCACGCAACGGCATCAACGGGTTTTACAACGCAGTCGAATTGCGCAAGGAATGCTGCGCCATCCGTAAAGTGAGGCCTCTCGAAAGAGGATTGAGCGGCTACGGGATCTGGGTCACGGGCCTGCGGGCCGACCAGTCCGAACATCGTTCGAGCCTTAGGTTTTTCGAGTGGGATGAGAAGCATCGCCTCGTAAAGGTGAATCCGCTATTCCACTGGTCCTTCGCCGATGTCATGGATTTCATCCATAGCAACTTCGTTCCATACAACCTGCTCCACGACAGAGGGTTTGTCAGCATCGGCTGCGCTCCCTGCACGCGAGCAATTCAGGAGGGGGAAGACTTTCGGGCGGGACGATGGTGGTGGGAGTCTTCGCAAAAAGAGTGCGGCCTTCACCACTCATAAACTATTTTTCATGAGCACGGGGAATATTACACGGCATTACTGCGGCGAGGAATCACTTATGAACTACTTAGAAGAACTGGAAGCCGAAGCGATCTACGTCATACGGGAAGTTGCGGCACAGTTTGAGAATGCGGCAATTCTCTTTTCGTGCGGGAAGGATTCGATAACGATAGCCCATCTTGCGCGCAAGGCATTCTTCCCTGCGGCTGCTCCCTTCCCTCTCGTCCATATCGACACGGGGCAGAATTTTCCGGAAGTGCTTGAATTCCGCGATGCGTTTGTGAAAAAGCTGGGTGCAACGCTGATCGTTGGGTCTGTTCAGGAGGCGATCGATAAAGGGGAGATCTCTGAGCAAACCGGAAAGTATGCAAGCAGAAATATGCTTCAAACGCACGTCCTTCTAAAAACCATCGAAGAGAATGGATTCGACGCCTGTATCGGCGGAGCCCGCCGCGATGAAGAAAAGGCCAGAGCCAAGGAGCGTTTCTTTTCAGTCCGGAATGATTTCGGCCAATGGGATGTCAAGAGGCAACGACCCGAGTTATTCGATATGCTGAACGGCAGGATCCGCAAAGGCGAAAATGTGCGCGCATTCCCCATCAGCAATTGGACGGAACTCGACGTCTGGAATTATATCAAGGGCGAACGGCTCGCGATACCAAGCATCTACTATTCGCATACGCGTCCGACGTTTGTGAGAGATAACCTCCTCTGGCCCGTCTCCGACTTCGTTCCGCTTGCAGCCGGAGAGACGTGCGAAACGCGTCTCGTACGTTTCCGTACCGTCGGCGATATGAGCTGCAGCGCGGCGATCGAATCAAACGCGACAACCGTCGACGCGATCATTTCGGAGATCGAGAATGCTCAGACTTCCGAGCGCGGGGCTCGCATCGACGACAAATGGTCGGAATCGGCCATGGAATTACGCAAAGCTCAGGGATACTTTTAATATGAAAGAGGTTCTCCGCATAGCAACCACGGGCAACGTCGACGACGGGAAAAGCACTCTCATCGGGAGATTATTGTATGAAACGAAATCTCTCCCCGCCGACAAACTCGATGACCTCATCCGAGCCAGCAAGCGTCGCGGGTTCGAATCGCCCGATTTTTCCCTGCTGACCGACGGCCTCCTTGCCGAACGCGAACAGGGAATCACAATCGATGTCGCGCACGTGTATTTCCAAACGCCGAATCGGAAGTTCATCGTCGCGGACACACCGGGGCACGAACAATATACGCGCAACATGGTAACCGGTGCCTCGACATCGAACGTCGCCCTTATCCTCATCGACGCCCGTAACGGGAGCCTGCTTCAGACCTATAGGCATTTCTTCATCTCACACCTTCTCGACTTGTCTCCGATCGTGGTGTGCATCAACAAGATGGACCTGGTCGGATTTGATGAGGCGCGCTACCTGGCGATCGTCGCCAATCTTGCATCGTTCGCAGAGCGTCTGGGTTTTCCCTCCTCACGGCTCATTTTTATTCCGATGAGTGCCAGCGAGGGAGATAACATCACCTCCCTTTCACCGAACACGTCCTGGTACCGAGGGCGGTCGCTGCTGGAGTTGCTTGAGACCGTCGATGTTCAGGGTTCGGGCGAAAACGGACCTTTTCGTTTCCCAGTGCAGTCCGTTCTCAGATCAAAAGACCCGGCATACCACGATTACCGGGGCTATGCCGGAAAAATTGCGAGCGGCTCCATCTCCGTCGGCGAAAGGGTGACAATTCTCCCCTCTCGCCACTCTACGCGGATAAGCGGTCTCGACATGTTCGGAAAAGAAGTCCAGACCGCACATGCAGGAGAATCGGTCTCTATTCGCCTAGAAAAAGATCTCGACCTGAGCAGAGGCGACATGATTGTGAAGGAAGGCGCGCTTCCGACCATTTCTCGAACTTTCGCAGCGCGCCTCTGCTGGCTTCACGAGCGGCCGGCAAAGATCAGGGCCCGCTATCTGCTGCAGCACGGAATCAGGCGTGTCCACGCACGCATCGACGCAATACACTCCGTGATCCATCCCGAGTCGCTGGATGCAAGCCGCGATGCTGAAACGTTTTTGCTCAACGACATCGGCGATGTAACGATCACCGCCGCAGCTGAATTGTTTTATGACCCGTTTCAATCCAACAAAGCGAACGGTGCATTCATCATCATCGATGAGTCAACGAACGATACGATAGCGGTCGGCTTTTTGTCAAATCCACTATAACTTTTTTGCGAGGCAACAATGC
>CAYYHS010000493.1:0-2746 GCA_964471785.1 uncultured Chitinophagaceae bacterium | reverse complement strand
AGGACGCTGACCGCCGAAGCGTAAAAAAGTTCTCTGTACCTCATCAGGCCTTCGTTCACCGATTGGAGAACGGAATTGAACGACAAAAAGCTGAAGAGGAAAAGCGTTTCAATCCAAATCGTGGACGGCACGTTCAGAGCAAACACAAAGACAAGAATGCTGACGGCCGAAATGATCAGCGCAAAAGCGAGCGACCAGCGGATCATTCCAACAGCACTCTCCTTCTTGCCGTCGGCTGTGCGCAGTGCGATGTAGCGTACGAGAGTGATTGGCAGTCCGAAATTCAAGAAGATCCAGACTGTCGATACCAGCCACACAATATACTGTGCCGTCCCGAAGCCCTCGACGCCGATTTTCCTGGACGCGTACATACTGATCACCAAGGAAGCTGCTGAAGCAATCCCTTTGGCCAGGACATTGAAAACAGTGTTCTTCAGCAATAGTCCGTCGTCAGACATGCGCGGTCGTTGAATAATAGAGAAGCTGAACCGTAACAGCGGAAATATAACAAAAAAGGCTGTAAGAACTGAGTCCAGTTCTTACAGCCTTTCGTCAATCATGCGATGCCAAGTTACCCGGCCTGCCACAATAGTCTACTCTTCCCCCTGCTTCGACTTTTCGTAGTCGAGAATGATTTTTTCCGCAACTTCGTGAGGAACTTCTTCGTAATGGGAAAATTTCTGCTTATGAATTCCGCGCCCCTGCGTCATGGAGCGGAGCGTGGTGGAATAACGGTAGAGTTCCTTGAGCGGTACCAAGGCCTTGATGATCTGGTGAGTATTGTCAGAGTCCATCCCGAGTATTTTTCCGCGCCGGCTGGAGAGATCTCCCATCACATCTCCCATATGCTCTTCAGGAACCATCACTTCGACTTCGTAGAGCGGCTCCAGCAGAATTGGTCTCGCCTCTTTGAACCCTTTGCGAAAGGCCATTTTACCGGCGATCTTGAACGACATCTCGTCTGAATCGACGTCGTGATACGAGCCGTAGTGGAGAGTTGTCTTAACATCGACAACCTGATATCCGGCAATGACACCGGTCGTCATTGCATCGACAACACCTTTCTCAACGGCCGGAACGAACCTTCCGGGAACTACGCCGCCGACAATCGCATCTTCAAACTCAAATCCGCTGCCGCGCTGTGTCGGCTCAATCTTCAAATGGACATGTCCGTACTGGCCGCGGCCTCCGGATTGTTTCTTGTGTTTGTATTCTGCATCGGGCACCACTCCCTTGATCGTCTCTTTGTACGGGATGCGCGGCTCGACCACATCCACCTCCACGCCGAATTTTTCTTTCAGGCGCTTCACGACAATCGCCAGATGGAGCTCCCCCTGACCTTGAATCACGGTCTGTTTGGTTTCCGGGTCGTAGTGAACAATGAACGTTGGATCTTCTTCATGGAGAGAGTGAAGACCCGAGCCGATCTTATCTTCTTCGCCTTTCGATTTCGGCAGGATCGCATTCGCGATAACCGGATCGGGAAACGCGATCGGTGTATAGGTGATCGGAAGATTCTTCGCGCTCAGGGTGTTGTTGGTGTGTGTGTCTTTCAATTTCACGACCGCTCCCAGATCACCGGCGTTCAGTTTGGTGACTTCTTTCCGTTCGCGCCCACTCATAACAAAAATTTGTCCGAGCCGTTCGGATTTGCCGTTCGACTCATTGAGAAGGTCCATCCCCGCCGTGACAGCACCGGTCATGACTTTGAAAAACGATAACTCTCCCACATGCGGTTCGGAAACTGTTTTGAAGACGAAGAGAGACGGACCGGCCGCCGGATCGATTTTGACCTCCATCTCCTTCTTCGAGTTCGGATCAATTCCTTTCGCAGTCCCTCGCTCCGTGGGCGCCGGACAATATTTGATTACAAAATTCAAAATATTCAGCACGCCGATATTCAACACCGGCGACGCGGCAAAAACCGGAAACACCTTCCGCTCGACGATTCCCCTCCTCAATCCGGCTCGGATATCGTCGTCCGACAATGTTCCACTCTCGAAAAATTTATCGAGAAGTTTTTCGTCGGATTCGGCGATCTTTTCGATCAACTCTTCATGCAGATGCGACGTACGTTCCTGCAGCTCAGCAGGGATCGGCTCTTCAGTAAATTTTCCATTCGTGGAAGGCGCAAACCTGAGAAGTTTCATGTTCAGCACATCGATGATCGCAGTGATGCCCGGTCCGGTGCTGACGGGAAACGTCACCATGACGACATCGTTCGAGAAACGGTTCTTCAATCCATTCACAGTGGCGTCAAAGTCAAGATTATCATGATCGATCTTTGTCACGATGAACAGCGAAGGGAGAGCATATTCCTCGACGTACCTCCATACAATTTCCGTTCCCACTTCCACTCCCTCGAACGTCTTGACGAACACGAGCGCAGCGTCTGAAACCCGGAGTGCCGATTTCACTTCTCCCGTAAAATCCGTATACCCCGGCGTATCGAGCATATTGATCTTCGTTCCATCGATGTCCGTAACAAGAAGCGAAGTGTTAATAGAGATATGTCGTTCAATTTCGTCCGGATGGTAGTCAGAGACCGAGGATCCGTCGTCGACCTTCCCCTGACGGTTTGTAGCTCCGGTTGCAAACAGCGCCGCTTCCGCGAACGATGTTTTTCCCGAGCCCCCGTGACCAATGAGTGCGACAGATCGTACGGCGTTTGAGGCATATTCTTTTTGGATGGGATGCTGGCTCACATTCAACTCCTTATTTTTTTGCGCATGGTATCCGGATGAGA
>CAYYHS010000492.1:0-2752 GCA_964471785.1 uncultured Chitinophagaceae bacterium | reverse complement strand
ATCAGGCATACGTCATCGCCCTGACGGTTCGGAAGGATGGAACTGTTGTCTTCGGCACGAATGAAGGCACTGACAAAGAGAACAAAGGTATCTTCGCGTACAAAAATAATTCTCTGACACGCGTTGTTCGGTATGATGATTTCTCGGAGCCGACTAAACCTCAAACTCTTTATGAAGACTCAAAAGGTGTCCTGTGGATAGGAACAACACGAGGGTGCATTCTTCAGAACGGCAGCACTATTACACATATTCGCACTGCCCAGGGACTTTCCAATGAGTCAATCGGTGGAATCTTAGAGGATCGGGAAGGTTCGGTCTGGCTTGCCACGGGGAACGGGGCCATGAAATTGCCGAGGCGATACACACTCAATTATACGGAAATGCAGGGTCTCGTTGGCACCAGTCTTCTGACAGTCCTTGCGGACAAATCCAACAATATCTGGTTCGGAGGTTATTCTCCTTTGCACAGAATTGGCGCCGACGGCAAGATTCAGCCGCTCGACAATCAGCGGCTGCTTGGCGATAGGGCAGTCTATTCACTCGCCGAGGACAGGGAGGGGAATGTGTGGATTGGAACGGGGGACGGATTGCTGATGTATGACGGCAGGAAATTTTCTCCGCAAAACCTTGGCAAGAACCCGTCGACGCTTTTCGTTCATTCGCTTGCTCGAGCGGAAAACGGAGGAGTATGGGTCGGGTTGAAGGGGGAGATCCTCAACATCCAAAAGAGACAAATTGTCCAATCATACAATCGGCACCACGGAGTTGCAGATGCGGACATCGCCAGCTTGCTCGTTGACCACCGCGGCCGGCTGTGGTACGCCACAAGCGGCGAGGGAGGTGGATTTATTGAACACGATGTCGCAACGCAATTTGGTTCTCCAAACGGCATCCCCGGCGACGATATTGATTTCATGACGGAGGATACTCACGGCAGAGTATGGATTATTGCCGCCGGCGGAACAGGGTACTGGAAGGATGGAATGTTCACCCGTCTGACATCTCAGCAATTTCCGTATGAGCACTTAAGGGTGACCACTCTCCACGAGGACGGAAGCGGGCATCTGTGGTTCGGAACATGGTTCGGAGTTATTGAATGGTCGGATTCTGTACTGGCGCGCTATGATACCCGGGACGGCTTAGCGGCAGATTTTGTCAACGCCATTGCTGAGGACAGCAGCGGAAATCTTTGGTTTGCTACCGGCGGCGGTTTGACAAAACTCCCGAAATCGGTCCGCGTTTCTGCAATACCTCTTCCCGCCCTTTCCGTCAATCGAATATCAGACGAAGGGGAGATGAATGTCTTGACCGGAAGCACGCGTCTGCCGTATGATGAACGGACCGTCAACTTTCAGATTTCCTCGATGAGCTACTATGATGAACGGAACATGGAGTTTCAGTACATGCTCCACGGCATAGAACGGGACTGGAATCCGCCGACAAAACAGCGAATAGTCCGGTACACGACATTGCCTCCCGGGTCGTATTCCCTTCGGGTCAGAGGACGAAATCGAAACGGCGCGTGGGCTGAAGCGGGTGCATATCCGTTTGAAATACTGCCGCCCTTTTGGGCGACCTGGTGGTTTCGTTTCTCCATTGCAACAGCGATCGCCGGGTTTATGTATGCCCTGTACAGATATCGCGTTTTTAAACTCCTCGAACTTGAGCGGCTTCGTCTCCGGATCGCCACCGATCTTCACGATGAGATCGGAAGTTACCTCGGAAGCATCGCCCTCGAAAGCGAGATCACACAAAGAAAACTGCAGGTCTCTGAGGAAGTGAAACAACGCCTCGCTAAAATTGCCGCTTTGAGCCGCAGAACTGCCGAGGCGATGAGAGATATTGTATGGGTGATCAGCCCGGAGCATGATTCGATGGAGACGCTTGAAGTGAAGATGAAAGAGGTTGCCGCTCAGATGTTGAAAGGAATTCCCCACAGCATTGTTGTCTCCTCGGAAACTCCAACCGAGATCCTGGATTTGGATTTTAAGCGAAATCTCTATCTTGTGTACAAAGAGGCTCTCCATAATATTCTCAAACATTCGCACGCGACACGGGTAGACATTATCGTTGAGCAAAAGAAAAAACGGATGAGGTTGAAAATAGCGGACAATGGCGTCGGGTTCGACGAACAAGCAGTGGTGCACGGCAACGGATTAAGAAACATCCGAACACGGGCGGCTAAAATGGAAGCATATCTTTCTCTTTCGAGCGAGCCAGGTTCGGGAACAACTATTGAACTGAGTTCGAATATACCGTGAACTCGGTATGGTAAGTGTGACCGCGATCCGGTAATATAGATACATGCAGGACAGTACTATGAGAAAACCACGACAGACGAATCTGGATCAATTAGATAAGATCGATGTTTGGCTTGTGGAGGACAACAATGATTTTCGGTCGAGTATCGTCGAATTAATCAACGAAACCGATTCAATGAAATGTGAAAGAGCATTTTCTTCATGCGAGGAGGCTATTGTCTGTCTCCAGCGTGACGAAGTACCTGAAGTGGTGCTGATGGACATCGGCTTACCGGGCATGAATGGAGTCGAAGGTGTGAAGAGAGTAAAAACTCTTTCCCCCTCCACAGACGTGATTATGCTCACTGTCTATGACGATGACGAAAATGTCTTCCGCGCCATTTGTGCGGGAGCCTCGGGATACTTGCTCAAGAATGCACCCGCCGATTCGATCCTCAATGCCATTGATGAAGTGTTGAAGGGAGGAGCGCCGATGAACGGCGCCATTGCAC
>CAYYHS010000491.1:0-2762 GCA_964471785.1 uncultured Chitinophagaceae bacterium | reverse complement strand
GGCTCCAGCGGTTCTATAGGCAGGAATAGCTTGGAAGTTATTGCCAACTTTCCGGGTCAATTCAAAGCCTCCTACCTCACCGTCAATAATAACATAGATGCTCTCTGCGACCAGGTGCAACGCTTCAGGCCCAAAGGCGTCGTTGTTCTGGATCCAGAATTCGCCGATGCCTGCAGGAAGCGGGTCAACGGAACAACCGAAGTGCTTAGTGGTGAGGAGGGGTTGGAAGAAGTTGTGCAGCGGGACGACGTGGATGTCGTTATCAGTTCACTGGTGGGATTTGCCGGACTGAAGCCGACAATCAAGGCGATCGAGGCGAAAAAGAATATTGCGCTCGCGAATAAAGAGACGCTTGTCGTCGCCGGCGAAATTATCATGCGCCTCGTCGAAAAATACGGCGTCAGTCTTATCCCGATCGACAGCGAACATTCGGCGATTTTTCAGTGCCTGGTCGGCGAATCGGACAAGAATATTTCCAAGATTATCCTGACGGCGTCGGGCGGACCTTTTCTCAACTCCACCAAAGAAGAACTTCAGTCGGTCACGGTCGATCAGGCGTTGAAGCATCCGAACTGGAAGATGGGTAATAAGATCACCATCGACTCTGCCACTCTGATGAACAAGGGCCTTGAGGTTATCGAAGCCCATTGGCTCTTCGGAGTGCCGGGAGAAAAAATTGAAGTGGTCGTTCACCCGCAATCGATCATCCACTCGATGGTCGAATTCGTGGACGGATCGGTGAAGGCTCAACTCGGGATGCCGGATATGAAAATTCCAATCCAATACGCACTCACGTTCCCGGAACGGGCGTCGTCGAATTTTCGCCGTGTAGATTTTCCCCTGCTGCGCGAAATGACGTTTTTCAAGCCGGATATGGACCGCTTCCGCTGTCTGGGGTTGGGATTCGACGCGCTGAAAAGAGGGGGAACGATGCCGGCAGCGCTCAATGCGGCGAACGAAGTGGCCGTGAAACGTTTTCTCGACGGGAAGATCGCGTTCCTTCAAATTTCGCAGGTCATTTGCCAAACGATGGATCACCATGTATCGAAAGCCAACCCGACGCTCGCTCAAATTATCGAAGCCGACGGCTGGGCACGCACGTATGCAGCGAGTGTGTGCAACTAATCTATAGAGGAAGAGATTTCCACAATGGAATTTGTTCATAGCGCCTTCTACTTTCTTATCACGATCGGCGTCCTCGTATTCATCCACGAGTTCGGACATTTTATTGCCGCGAAAGCGTGCCGGATGCGCGTCGACCGCTTCTCTATTGGCTTTCCACCCAGAGCGTTCGGGAAAAAAATCGGGGAGACCGACTACTGCGTCTCATGGATTCCGGTCGGCGGATATGTAAAAATTGCGGGGATGGTCGACGAGAGTTTCGACACGGAGTTTATCAATCACGCGCCTGAGCCGTGGGAGTTCCGGTCGAAGCCGATCTGGCAGCGCATGATCGTGATTTCCGCAGGGGTGTTGATGAACCTCTTTCTCGCGGTCGCAATCTTTTGGGGAATTAACTATGTCAACGGCGGGCTCTTCCGGCAGACAACGGAGGTGGGGTATATCGTCCCAGGCAGCGGCGCCGAAAAAGCAGGGTTCAAGGAAGGGGACAAAATTCGCGCGATCAACGGCGAAAAGATCGAGCACTGGGATGCGATCCAATCGGCGATGTATGTCGATTATTCCGGCGACGACCTCAGCATCGACATAGAACGAGGGGGCGCCGTTCAAACGATTGCCGTTCCTCACGGAATGGTCCCCGATATTTCCGATGCCTCATTCGGCCTTCTCCCCAATCAAACCGAGGCCATCGTCGTCGATGTGCTTCCGAATAAGCCTGCGGAAGGCGCGAAGGTGCAGTCGGGAGACATCATCGTTTCGATCGACCATCAGAAAGTGATGAATCAATTCCAGGTCACGCGGATCATCAGAGCTAACGCCGGCAAAAAGATCGAATTTGAGTTGATAAGAGACTCAAAACCTTTGCTGACGCCCATTACACCGACATCTGAGGGGCTTATCGGCATCAGCATCGAAAGCAGATATGTCGGCCCGATCGAGCATGTCCATTATAGTCTTTTCGAATCGTTTCCGAAGGGGCTTAGTGACGTCCTCGGTGCAACAAAGCTGTTCGTCAGTTCAATCTGGCATATCGTCGAACGAAAAGCATCGTTCTCCAAATCGGTTGGCGGTCCTATCAAGATTGCACAGATGGCCACAAGGACTGCGGAGATCGGCCTGATGAGTTTTCTCGGCTTTATCGCCCTGCTTAGCATAAGCCTTGCAGTCATGAACATCCTTCCCTTCCCCGCTCTCGACGGTGGCCACCTTGTGATGCTGGTCTACGAGGCTATTTTTCGTAAACCAATTCCACACAAGGTTCAACAAACTGTTCAACAGGCCGGGGTTGTGCTTCTTTTGACCTTTATGGCGTTCGTCATCTATAATGATATTACAGGTTTCTAGCCCTTTTTTCCGGTGACTCTCAACACAGCATGGAATACAGGAATTCCGCTATCTTGAATTTGTCATTGTTCGTCAGCATTCAACTTTTCGGGAGAGCAGTATGAGAACAACGAAATTGACTGTTTTACTCTTGAGTATCGGGCTTGCCTTTTTGCCGAAGGCTACGGCTCAATACATCACGGTAGTTCCTACCGTAACACAAGCCGATATCGTTAATGCGACTGCATTGGTGGATCCGCTTACCGAAACGGTGAAGAATATTTCGCCGTCGAGTTTTTCTCTGAACATTATCAACG
>CAYYHS010000490.1:0-2765 GCA_964471785.1 uncultured Chitinophagaceae bacterium | reverse complement strand
CGGTGAGCCTGATTAATCTTCATTGCACGACCGCGGGGGTAGATGTAAGAGCAGGCGGGATCGATTCCCTCGCCCAGCAGAGGCTCAGCGAGAGGATCTACAAGGCGATTGCAGACTTGGTAGCGGCGACAATCAGCGCCGCGAAGAAATGGAAATTCACACCCGCGATGCTAAACGGTAAGCCGGTTAAAGTGTGGGTGACTATTCCATTCAAGTATAAACTGAGTTCGACGGGCGGCGAGGAGAGTCCCTCGAAAACGAAATCACAGGAGCCGAAGAAATAGGGAGGAAGAGTGAGGGCGGTTCATCACGATAATGAGCCGCCCTTGTTCCCCCGAGCAACAGAATCTCCGGCAACATAGCCGGTCGAAAACGCCGCCTGCAGATTATATCCGCCAATCGGTCCAGCAATATCTAGCACTTCTCCGCAGAGATACAATCCGTTGATCAGTCTAGACATCATGGTCCTTGGATCTACTTCTTTCAGATCAACGCCTCCGGCGGTGACCTCCCCACCTTCAAGAGGAATCTCGCTCACACGTCCTACATACCACCGTTTGAGTACGTGCGCGACGATTCTGCGTTCCTCCTTTGTAAGCTGATGGCACTTTTTTGATCCGTCTAGCCCGACAGTACCGACCATATACGGGGCTAGCCGATGCGGGACGAAAAGTTCAATGAGAGTTTCCAGCTTTCGCCCCCCGTTCGAGGTGATCTCTGCCTGGAGTTCCCTTGCGAGATCCGAGTCGGCTCTATCGGGGAGGATGTCAACTACGATGTCGAGCAGGTCGTGTTTCTCCCAGGCGAGAAAGGCTTCCCTGCTAATTTCAAGGGCTGCTGGTCCGGAAATTCCGCGATGTGTGAACAGGAGATCGCCCCGCGCAGAAGCACCAGTTATTCCTGTCACCTCGCCTTTGACGACACAATCTCGAATTGAAACTCCCTGCCACTCCGGAGGTGGCTTAGGGTTTAGATAAATTGGGGCGAGCGCTGGCCGAGGGGGAATGATCGTGTGACCCAATTCCATGAGCCATCGGAAGCCATCCCCCGTCGTTCCGGTTTTCGGATATGAAGATCCGCCCGTGGCGACGATAACATTGCGCGACTCCAACACTCCGCTCGCGGTCCGCACTCCGGAAATTCCTTCGGAATCGACCAGAATCTCATCCACCGGGGTTGAGAGCAGAATTTCGGCACCGGCGCGTTCCACCATCACGCGCAATGCGTGTACGACGTCCCCTGCTTTTCCGCTCGTTGGAAATACTCTCCCGTTGTCCCGCGCATAGGTTTCAACTCCCAGCGCATTCAAGTGTCCAAGCAAATGAGCGTTTGTGAATTGAAAGAACGAATGCTTCAGAAACCGGGATTCGTTGGTCTTGAAAGCAGAGCGAAGGTCTTCCATCTCGCCGGCATGAGTGATGTTGCATTTTCCTCCCCCCGATATCAGCAACTTTATTCCGATTCGAGCGTTCTTCTCGAGCAGTAGCACTTTGATGCCGCGCGATGCAGCGCGCCATGCGGCGATCATTCCTGCCGCGCCTCCGCCGATGACTATAAGAGGAAAAATTCCGCTGCTTTTCATGAGAAGAATACTCTTCCTTCCTGCAATCGGAGCAGCCAGTTGAAAGAGCCAACCGCGAAGGGGCGAAGGACGCTAAGGTGAAAGAGGATCTTTTGTTTTTCTTCGCGTCCTTGGCGGTTCATGGCTCATTAATTTTTCTCCGACCGGCAGAATGGCTTAAGATAACAAGATTTTCATAGAATTCAATTTCAATGTCTTTTGAAACTTAAGAAGGATCAGTCGGTTATCCTTAATGCGGCCTCTCCCTTTTATGATTGACTTTTTTTCGCTAAAAGGTTAACTTATTCTCTAGTGTTGTAGGATTTTTCCGCATCAACTTTTGAGGAGTAGGATCATTGACCAAGGGACCTATTCATGCGACGGGTCAGGACAAGAAATTACAGGATCAGCTGCGACACAGTGGAGAGATCCCTCAGCATATTGCCATTATCATGGATGGCAATGGTCGGTGGGCGCAGAAGCGTTCGTTGCCACGTGTGGCGGGACATCATGAAGGGGTTAATTCTGTCCGGGAAATCGTTGAAGTGTGCGGGCAACTTGGGGTCAAGTATCTAACCCTGTACGCATTTTCCACGGAGAACTGGAAACGTCCGAAGGACGAAGTCTCGATGCTCATGCGGTTGCTGCTCAAGGCACTCCGTGATGAACGCGATCGGCTTCACAATAACAACGTACATCTGAAGAGCATCGGCGATATCTCCACGCTTCCCAGCGACGTGCAGGACGAACTGCTGGATGCGATGGAACTTATGAAGCACAATACAGGTCTAACACTTGTCCTCGCTTTGAGTTATAGCGGCCGTTGGGACATTACCAACGCCGTGAAAAAAATTGCCAACGATGCTCGGCTCGGTAAGATCGAAGCAGATCATATCACCGAAGCGGTTATTTCGCGTTATCTATCCACCAAAGATATTCCCGACCCCGATTTGCTTATCCGGACGAGCGGCGAGCTCAGAATCAGCAACTTTCTTTTATGGCAGCTTGCGTACTCAGAAATGTATATCGCGGATGTCTGTTGGCCCGAGTTCAGAAGGCGTTCTTTGTATGAAGCCATCGCCTCGTTCCAGGGGCGCGAACGTCGGTACGGATTGGTGAGCGAACAGTTGAAGTCGCGAAGGAAAGACGCCGCGACGACGTACGTCGAAAAGTTTCTTAAAAGTGTAATGGGTACTTAATGTGA
>CAYYHS010000489.1:0-2773 GCA_964471785.1 uncultured Chitinophagaceae bacterium | reverse complement strand
AAGAAAATCATAATAATGTAATGGAAAACAAAAAAGACTTAAAGTTAGAATCGTCCTCGGACGCTAAAAAGGTCCCGAAACGAATCGCGTTTATAAAATCGCGGACGAGTGCACGGGTCAGACAGGAGGAAGAGGATATGGTGATGACCGTCCCGAACCTGATCGTACGGGAAGTCATCGCCTTCGAGATTCTCGTCATCGTTCTGGCAGTCATCTCGCTTTTGTTCAACGCACCGCTAGAATGGATTGCCAATCCTGAACACACACCGAACCCCGCGAAGGCACCATGGTATTTTCTTGGACTGCAGGAATTGCTCCATTATTTTCCTCCTATCGTTGCAGGCGTTATCCTTCCGGCTCTCGTAGTTGTGGCGCTGATAGTGATTCCCTATTTCTCTGTGAACCTCAAACAGGATGGATTATGGAAGCAAAGCAGGCGCCAGACACTCATGGTGATCTTTATCTCAGTTGGAATTCTTTCAGCCGTCTTGCTTCTGTACAGCGTCTACGTTATGCTTGTGCCAACCTTATTGATCGCAGGAATTATGCTCGTTCCGTATTTTTCTTTAAAGGAGAATGGAATTGTGGGCTGGCTGGCAACCCGCCCCCTTTCGTGGTGGGTGATGACCTGGTTCGTCACAATGGTCGTCGTCCTCACTATCGTCGGGATTCTCTTTCGTGGCCCTGAATGGACCTGGACGTGGCCTTGGCACGAGATCTATTAATTATCGAAAGCATTTTTCACATATTTGCTGATGTTGGTCATGGGCAAACTTTCTAAATATTTTGCAGTTGTAAGTGTCGCGCTCCTGATAGTCCTTGCCGTTTCTCCGATGAAAGATTTTTTCAGGGAATGGAAGGGATATCAGTATGCCTATAATCAGTTGATCGCGAAACTTCCTCAACGGGTTAAACCAGCCGAGATCGGTATTAAGCAGATTTGGGTGCAAAAGCTGGACCGCGTTGATCGGTGCGAGACATGTCACCTCGGTCTAAAAGAAGACGCATTAATAAACGCGAAAGAACCGTATCGCACGCATCCGCGCATCCATCACGATATTGAGGAATTTGGGTGTACGATGTGCCACGGTGGACAGGGAGTGGCAACCGAATACAAGGAATCGGTCGGCAATGTGAAATTCTGGGCCCAGCCGATGCTTCCCGGCGCCTTCATCGAATCGTCGTGCGGAAAATGTCATAAGGAGCAAAATGTTCCGGAAGCCCCCGTGCTCAACGAAGGCCGCAAGCTGGTACAGGAGTCGAACTGTGTTGCGTGCCACAAGATCGAGGGATACCAGAAGCAATGGGTGCCGCCTCTCGACGGCATTGGATCGAAAGTAAACCGGACATGGCTTGTCAATTGGCTCAAGAATCCGAAGCAGTACTTTTCCGGCACAAAAATGCCGAACTTTCTTTTGAGCGACGAAGATGCGGATAATCTGGCGGACTTTTTAATGACGTTCACTGCGCTTCCAAACAACTCGCAGTTCTCGCCTTTACCTGCATCCAAAAAACTCTCCTCGGATGCACAGAAGGCGAAACTGATCGATAAAGGGTCGACGTTATTCGGTGAAGCGCGGTGTATCAGTTGTCATTTGATCAATGGCAAAGGGGGATATGTTGCGACGGAGCTGGGTAAAGTTGCCAGCAAAGTGAATGCACAGTGGCTCTACAATTATATCAAGGAGCCGAAGGTTTTCATGCCGGATGTTCCGATGCCCAGATACAGGTTTACCGAGGATGACCTCGCTTCCGTTGTCGCATACATGCAAAGTGAATTTGTCGACTATGATATGCAGCAACTCCCTCCACACACCCCCGACCCGGCTTCCTACGAAAAGGGATTAGCGATTTTTAAGAAAAATAATTGCGCCGGATGTCATCAACTTCAAGCCGTTACCGGCTTTTCGGAACTGGGCCCCGACCTCACATATATCGGCAGCAAGAAAGCGTACGAGATCGATTTCGGAAACACTAAGATCGAACAAACTCTCCCTTCCTACCTGAAGACAAAGGTACTCACTCCTCGAATCTTTTCAGCGACCGCAAAAATGCCGAAGTTTGGATTTTCAGATGAACAGGCAACAGCGGTAACCGTTGCACTGCTGAGCAACGCAAGCGAGATCATTCCAGAAGAATACATCGTGCGTTCCAAGCCGGCAGCTCATTTTGTACCGCAAGGTCAGTTCGGAAAACTTGTAAAGGATCTTGAATGTCAGAGCTGTCATGTTATGAACGGGACCGGCCGATTGGTGGCTACTGATCTTTCCATGGAGGCAAGCCAGGTCCAGCCCCAATGGATCAAAGCATACTTTAAAATACCGTATTCCCTGAGGCCGACACTCACAGAACGGATGCCGAATTTCTTCCTCTCACAGACAGAAATCAACGTGCTCGGCGATTACATAGGGAACGTATTCGTTGTTGATAGTCTCAATCGGACAATCAGGACTGATGCCGCCTTAGTTTCCGAAGGACGGGGTCTCTATTATGAACGGTACGGATGCCAGAGTTGCCACATGATCGGTGGAAAAGGTGGATACGTTGGCCCCCCACTAGACAAAGTCGGATCTCGGCTCGAGCCTGGATGGATTTTCCATTGGTTGAAAGACCCGGAAGCCTTCAGGCCGCAGTCGATCGAGCCGGACAATAAACTGACAGATCACGAAGCTGATGCGTTAACGGCATTCCTCACGACATTGAGATAGCAAGAATTATGCAATCAACCATTTCAAAGGTAAGAACGATCATCTTCTGCTCGATAATGTTCAGC
>CAYYHS010000488.1:0-2774 GCA_964471785.1 uncultured Chitinophagaceae bacterium | reverse complement strand
CTCTTGCACCGGAGATACACCTCACTCCCCGCGAAAGTGATTTCATCGATTGGGTCAATCACGCCCATTAACTCTTTTATCGCAATGCGTGTAGGACTATGCGATAAAAAAGTGACATAGATCTTTTCCTTGTCCTTCAGAATAACCCCTTTGAAGGGATCCCTTTTTATCACTTCAACGATCTCTTGAACGCCCCTTACGACGACGGGTATCTCAAACCCAAATGTTTTGATGAGTTTCTTCTCAATCTCCTTCCGGACATCTTCACTCTTTGTCCCGCCAGCTGCAAAGACAACGTTGCCGCTCTGAATGTATGTTGAAACGTCCTTATAATGGAGAGATGTGAAAGCTCTCCTGAGATCCTCCATCTTTATTATTTTCTGCGCACTAACGTTGATGCCACGCAGCAATGCAATCCAGACCTTCACAGGAGTTCCCTATTTATTTATAATCGCTCTTATCCTTTAAGATATCCTTTTGATGGAACAGAGTCTACCTTCCCATCGATATGACGCATAACTCCTCGATCTCAGGATCAATTATAAATCGCGAACCTGGGCCACTCCTTCTTGAATGAGAAATGCGGGCCACGCACAACATAGATAGGAATGAGGCTTTGTTGTCGAGTGCAGTCCGAGCAGGTATGAACTTTGGCTTCGACGACGGTGTCGAACATTTTTTCAAGATCATTCCGATTGACAAACACTGCAATGAACGTATGAACGGAGTCTGATGGGGGACCCCAGGAATGATAGCTGTTGTGCGTTGCGAAAACGTGCGGGAGTCCAAACTCGGGCCCATAAAGCTCAAGCGCGCCCGCTTCCCCATAATTTGTGCTGATGATGACCGTGTTCATTTGTTCCTGAGGAGGGAGCGCATGGAATACATCTGAGACATCGCTCGCAAGTTCGTGCCATCCAAGCCTGTCCGCCAGCCATTGCGGGAGAGGTTCGCCTCTTTTCCCCTGCTCCACATCCAACGAAAGCCCGAGGCCCGAGATAAATGATTTTGTCGAAGACGGAGACAATAGCGGCGTGAACACTGGCAAGGCACTCATCCCTCCAATCAGGAGCATTGCGACAATCACTGCAGTAGCAGGCGTTCGAAAAGATGCAATCCGGATCGAAGCGATAACCACCGCTCCTGCCGCAAACAACGCCGTATACATCGCTGCGATCCTGTCCGGCCGGCTGGCGCCGCTGATAATCATCACGAGAAGAAGGAGCATAGACATCCACCCAAAAAACTGGTATTTCTTGCCTTCGTGGGATAAGAAAAAATATCCAAGCCCTGCGATCCACAGCGGGAAAGAGAACGGATTTGCGAAAAGGATCTGATCGAGAACAACTTTTACCGGCGGAGTTGGAATATTCTTGTTCAACATCGCGTTCCTGTAAAATTCGACCGAAGGAAATCCGTTGAGAGCCTGCCACAAGAGATTTGGGAGGATTAAGAGTAACGCAATAGCCATCCCCAAGAAAAACCATCGATTGAGTAACAGTCGCCGGCTCAGTGTGAGAAGCATTCCGGCAATGAGAGCGGCGAAATAAAGCACGATGGTGTGTTTCATCTCCAGCCCAATTCCGATCATCAGACCGATCGCCAGCCAGTATCTTGCGTTCTCCGACTGAACCATCCGGATCACCAGGATGACGATGGATGACCAGATCAACGGCTCAAACGCATTCATTGAATAAAAACTCCCCATCAGCTGATACACGGGCATAGCGATAACGGCCAGCGCCGCGAGCACCGATGCTATCTTCGATCCGCCAAGCTGTCGTACGATCAAGCCAGTCATGAAGACAGTTGCCGAAATCGCGAGCGACGAAAGAAAACGAATTGCCACAATCGAGTCGCCGAGAATCCGGCGGCTCAAGGCAAGCAGGATAATCGAAAGGGGCGGATGATCCACATAGCCAAATGCGAGATGCTTTGAGCAGGCGATGTAATAGAATTCATCGATGAAATATCCATAGCCCGACCAGGCGCTCGTCAGGATATGATAGAAGAAGAGTGCGAGGGACAAAACGGCTGGAATTAGCAGATCGTATTTTCCGAGACGTTGAAGCATGCTAGCCTTAGAAATTGGGCGGCGATGCTTCAAGCCACCGGGAGAATATGGGGGTAAGTCATGAGAGCGGGATACTTTCGGTCCTACGAAGCCCTCGCGATGCTAGCGGCTTCCTTGTTCGGGCGAAGCAGGCTTCCAGGACTCCTGGTACTTTTCATTGAGGATTAGTTTTGAAATGTAGGCAATTTGTCCGGCGTGCAGCTCGAAGTGTGTTACAGCTGCTATGAGAGCAGAAAGAACGGTTTGATCAAAGCCTTGAATGCGTCGCTGCTCGAGTAGTGCTTCGGGACGTGTATGCGAGACTACTTCCTGAACCTTCTCGCCCAAAAGGGAAAATTGCTTCAAGATTTTGTCCTTCGGCATGCCGAGCCCCTCTTCGAACTCGCTAGGTCGATTGCGCTCATACTTTTGTCCGCCGAGTCCGTCCAGAATCCACTGATGCAGGTTGCCCGTTAAGTGTTGAATGATGATCCCGATGCTGTTAGAGTGTGAGGATGGACGGAACCAGATCTGGGCGTCATCCACCTGACCGGCCGCGTGAGCGATGAGCCGAAAAGATTGGGCGAACCGGGAGCTCACCTGGTGCAGAAACTCACTTTCAATATCCATTTATCATCTTCGTTCGTTGAAATATTCTACTTCAGAATTCCAAGCTGCTTGAATTTCTCCTTATACTTCTCATAGAGTATCGTATGGCGGC
>CAYYHS010000487.1:0-2784 GCA_964471785.1 uncultured Chitinophagaceae bacterium | reverse complement strand
ACTTCGACTCCGCCCTGACAGTCATGCTGAGCGAGTCCTGTTCTATAGGACGAGTTGAAGTCCCGCTGTACGGGATGCCGTAAAGCGGCACACTGTCAGGACGTCGCTCAGTATGACTCTGACCTCCAAACACAATATTTATTATTGGAAACGGCACTAGAAACTCAGGACAGACTGGAGGAAAAGAACATTATCGACGGGATCCTTTGGTAAATCGTATGTGCGATTTATTTGGTAGCCGGCTTTCAACAGCAATGCCGCATCAATCTTATATGCTACAGCGCCCTCGAGACGGAATACGTCATGATCCCACTTCCCCGTATAGAGCACGGGGCGGAAGAAAGCGTTCAGCTCTTTTACATTCCGTACCGTGTTAAACAAGAGGCCGCCTGCCCGAAGCGCGGCGGAGAACCTCGGAGAAAACTTATAACGCGCCATCGCCGAGTAGCCGAAAGCCTTCAGGTCCATCCCGTCGAGATAGTGCCACGTATTGTCGATAATTTCGCCCCTGAAGGAGAAATAGCCGAAACTGTAATCGAGATCCCCGCCGTAAATGTGCTGCTGATAACCGTCGGGGCTGATACCGAAAAATGCAGAAGTGTCGGGCGAAGGAGAATCCGGGTCATTAATTGTCTCGCTTTGATCATTCATAAACGGTCCCGTCCCGTACGAGGCTCCTATCGTCAATCCTGTCATTGGAGTAATCGCCAAACGGAATACTTTACCGAGCTCATGGTGCGATTCAAGGCCGTTGGGCGAATAGGTACCGGTCGTACTGATCATGCCATTCGTGATCGCTACGCTGTACGCCAAGATGCCTACACTGCCGTACGCTTTCACGCCGAGATCGTAAAGCCCCTGATCGACCAGACGAACGCCGTCGCCGATAATTTGATACTCCGGATTCAAGCTCCAGATTTTGTAATCCGAAGCGCAGAGCGCCGTCACGTGTTCATTCATAAGGGGGAGATCGAAAAACGGATTGTCTTTCGGAAACCGGTCTTCTGAGAGGTTGCCAAAAGGGACGTCGATTTCTCCTGCCTGGATCGAAATGCCGCTCTCCGCTACATCCGCTACACGGATCGCCATCAAATCGATGTGAGGAATCTGATCCTGGAGCATGCGAAGATTACTCAGGAAGGTGATGTCGTCGCTAATGACCGCATCCCCGAAGAGGTCAAGCCGCCACGCAAAGGTTCCCCGCCCCCCGTCAAAGTCGTACTGAGACTCGCCATCGTTCGATTTGACAAACGCCGTCGCTGCATCTCCGCTGACATGGAGCTGCGCCAACAACGCCCGGGCGCCGACCAGCAACAGCAATAGACTAATGCTTGCTCGCTTCATAAGAAGGCGGAACTAGTAGGAAAAATTAGCCGTCGTTTGTTCCCCCGCGGAAACCGTTACCGATCGCGTTTCAACTTTCTTGCGGCCGAACCAGAAACTCAATTTGTAGTTGCCCGCAGGAATGTTTTTCAAACTATACGTGCCGTCTTCATCCGGGACCGTGAAATAAGGATTCTCCAGCACAAGGATAGTGGCGAACATATAAGAATGGATTTCGCAATACACACTGACGATGCCGGGCCGATCGAATGTTACCGACTTCTTTTGTCCCTTCGGGTACCGGCCGAGATCGAATTCCTTTGCCTGGGAAAGAGAGAAGACGTTATGGAACAGCGGATCGGAATTAGGGAAATCAACCGTCGTGCCGACCAGAATCGGCAACACGAGGGGACGAAAGACCATGTCTCGCTGGTCGAGTACCGGATGCGCTCCCGGAGGGGAATACTTTCCGGGAACCGACTCAAGATAGACCACCGCTTTTTCCGAGAGAGCATACGGAGGGAGCGATTTCTCGGAATTGGTCCCGCTTGTTTCGTAGCGATTGAGAGATCGTCCGCGGCTTATTTCAGCGCTGATGTCGTCCGACTTGGAAACTATAATCGTCCCGCGGATTGCACCTGTGGCTGCCGGCTGCTGTGCGACCAGCGTTGAAGAAACGCAAGACAACGCAAAGACGATAGGCAAAAAGAACCGAACGCTAAGTTCTAATGAGACGCGCATTGGTAGATGGCTTTGGATGGATTCTGTTGGCAAAATATAGTGCGCCCTGTGCGCAGAAGCAAGCGGCTATACTAAGAACGCTCTTCCGCCGTCGGTAGTGCCCAAAATGACGAAGATAATCCACTTATCCAGGTTAGCTTTATGGGCTCCCTCTGCCTATTCTAAAGAGGTGCCGGTTAAGGGGTGAACCGTGAAGCGGAAGAAACAAAGTAGGGCTGCGAAACAGATGCGAGTCGGGAACGGGAAGCGAATGATCCTTATTGATCATTCGCTTCCAATCATAACAGGAATGCACGATGAAACCCGAGTTACCTGGACACATCCCAGTTCTCAAGAGCTTTATCCATCGCCTTCAAAGCATCATCGGTCTTTTGCTCCAGGAAAGCGGATTGTTGTTGTGCAGCGACGTTGCTCTTGACCTGTTTCACGATATCCGTCTTCGTGATGATCGCCAGAGCGTACATGATCCTGTTCTCTTTGTCCTGCCAGACTTCCTGAATTTGGCAGCCGCTGAGGGTCGCCTGGCTGACGGATCGGGAGACAGAACGAGTGAACTCAACCGATGTCGAGGATGCGGTATTGATCATATCTTGATGCTCTTGCATGAAGCGGTCCATCATGTTCTTCACTCGCGTATCGATGACTTTCGCAATTTCCTGGCGCGCGTTGTCTTCCGCCTTTTCCCGTGCAAGGACCACATTCGCTCCTATGTTCGCCACC
>CAYYHS010000486.1:0-2788 GCA_964471785.1 uncultured Chitinophagaceae bacterium | reverse complement strand
GATGCTATCCTTCTTATTGTTGCGGCGCTGAAGGAGTCCGAGTTGTTCAGATTTATGACTCTTGCCCGGGACCTCGATCTTGACTGTCTGGTGGAGTGTCATAAGAAGAGTGAAATAGACCGGGCCGTTCAATGCGGGGCAACGATTATCGGAATCAACAATCGGGACCTTGATACGTTTGAGGTCTCCCTCGAAACATCGCTCATGCTTAAACGCTTCATCCCAAATTCTACAATCGCAGTGAGCGAAAGCGGGATACGAAACGCCCACCACGTCGACTTATTGCGCCAGGTAGGCTTTGACGCTATTTTGGTCGGCGAACATCTGATGACACAGGAGAACCGAGTGAGGGCTCTTAACGATTTGCTACGGGTGCCGGTGTAAACCTGCGATGAGCCGCCTCTTCGTCAAAATATGCGGTATCACCAGCCTTGACGATGCCCTCAGCGCCGTACACTCTGGTGCGGATGCGATTGGATTCAATTTTTACCATGCAAGTAAACGGTATCTTTCGATTGCACAGGCGACTTCGATTTTCACGAAACTCCCATCGAAGGTCTTGAAGGTGGGAGTATTTGTAAATCCGGATCGGGACGAAGTATTGAACGCAATTGAGAAATTGGATATAGGAGCGATTCAATTCTCGGGGAATGAAACTCCTTCTGATGTGTCAGGATACTCGCGGCCGGTCTTTAAGGTGATTCACGTTAAAAAAGCCGCGGCGGTTCGGGAGCTATCGTTCTTCAAAGTGGACGCCTATCTTCTTGATACGTATCGCGAGGGGGAATTCGGGGGGACAGGTGAAGTGTTCGATTGGAGTATAGGTCGCAAGGCTAACTCTTTCGGCAACGTTATTATTGCGGGAGGTTTAACCCCGGAAAATGTTGCAGATGCCGTCCTGAAAGCGATGCCGTACGGCGTTGACGTTAGCAGCGGAGTTGAAGTGAGCCCCGGAAAGAAGGATCACAAGAAGATTGAGCGTTTCATCAAGAATGCTAGGACAGCAAACGAAAATTTGGATCGCGTGACTCATGGCAGGCAATAACACAAAACCTTTACCGTACGATCTTCCTGACATTGCCGGGCATTTCGGCCCCTACGGCGGGCGGTACATCCCTGAGACTCTTCTCCCAGCCGTAGAAGAGCTGACGGCATGCTACCTAAAATTTCGGAATGATCGCGATTTTCAGAATGAGTTTCAGTACTATCTGAAAAACTTTGTCGGCCGTGAAACGCCTCTCTTTTTTGCCGAACGGCTGACGAAACACTGCGGCGGCGCAAAAATCTACCTCAAACGCGAAGACCTCTGTCATACCGGGGCTCACAAGATTAATAATACTGTCGGGCAGATTCTTATCGGGCAAAAGATGGGTAAGAAGAGGATCATTGCTGAAACTGGTGCGGGCCAGCATGGAGTAGCAACGGCGGCAGTCTGTGCTCTTTTTGGATTGCAGTGCGTCGTCTATATGGGGGAAGAGGACATGGAACGTCAGGCGCCGAACGTCTATCGAATGAAACTTCTCGGGGCTGAAGTTCGGCCAGTTTCATCGGGGAGCAAAACTCTGAAGGATGCCACGAGCGAAGCTATTCGCGATTGGGTGACGAATGTCGATACGACGTTCTACATCATCGGTTCCGTCGTTGGAATGCACCCGTATCCGATGATGGTGAGGGATTTCCAATCGGTCATCGGCAAAGAGACACGGGAGCAAATCCAGGCGGCAGAGGGAAAGTTGCCGGATGCGATCGTAGCATGTGTGGGGGGTGGAAGCAATTCAATGGGTATTTTCTATCCATTTCTCGCAGACGTCCCGGCCGTGAAACTCATCGGTGTAGAGGCCGCAGGCCTGGGACTTGAAACGGGAAAACATGCTGCAGCTTTGGCACTCGGAAAGCGAGGCGTTCTCCATGGGGCAATGCAATATCTTCTCCAGGACGAGAACGGGCAAGTTCAACTCGCACATTCAATCTCAGCCGGACTCGACTATCCCGGTGTCGGCCCCGAGCATTGTTTCCTAAAAGATCAAAAATTTGTAGAGTACGTTTCGATCACGGACAAGGAAGCGCTCGATGCCTTGCTTCTTCTGTCCCGAATTGAAGGGATCATTCCTGCGCTGGAATCGGCTCACGCTGTTGCCTATGCTTCTAAAAAAGCTTCGACCATGCCGGATGATAAGGTGGTCATAGTAAATCTTTCGGGCAGGGGAGACAAAGATCTTGGTACGGTCATGAAGGCACTTAAACTTTGATGATCAACGTTCTTTGTTAACATGTCTTTTGAGCCATAAACGCCGTCGCTTGTGTACATCGTGCAGCCCAGATCCCAATCCCCGGTTCACTCGTTTTGCGGAGTATTCGCAACTGCCTCATCAAACAAGTATTCTCCATACAAAGATCGAAACACAGACTCTTCATCGACACTCACATAAGAACTTTGAAGACGGGCCATCATGCGTCAAGAGTATCGTCCTCAAGGATTCGTCCAATGTAGATTTCTTTTTAGGCGGAAGAGACATTCTTGTGCAGGGCGATTCGAATGTTGACGTAAGAGAGAAGCATTCGTAATCGAAGACTTTGAAGATGCGTTCAAGCAAGAGCTTTTGAAAGGACAATAGACAAATGTATTCAGAAATTACAAAGTGCCGTATTAGCCAAAGCACAAACCTTATCACCGTTTTGTCTCTGGGGGATCAATATCTGACTGGCGTATTTCCGAAAGAGATTAACGACAAAATAACAAAGGGCCCGTTAGATCTTGTTTGGTGTCCCGATAGTGGTCTATTGCAAT
>CAYYHS010000485.1:0-2788 GCA_964471785.1 uncultured Chitinophagaceae bacterium | reverse complement strand
TGACAGTGTGCCGCTTTACGGCATCCCGTACAGCGGGACTTCGACTCTCCCGTCCGCGGCGGGAAGGGATCGCTCAGCCTGGCTGTCAGGGCGGAGTCAAAGTGTCCAATGAGAAAGCAATTCAAGAATATTTTTGGGAAGCGGCGCTGGTGAGAAGATCAGAGAAGAATGTAAAGAGCACAAAGGAGGGCCCCCGATGCCGCGCAACACCAATTCACGACATCATTGTTCAGCCACGTGAGACCGGAAATGAGCGTGGTCCGCTCTCCGCAATGAATCACCCGTTCCGTCCTTTTACCACACTTCGTGCATCGATACTGCGATTGCAGAGTCGCACCAATCAAACTGTCGACGAGCGAAGCAAGAACACCGGCGAGAACGATGACTCCAGCTTCGGTAACGCTTCGAATACCGGTCGGCCATATCATTCCGCTCAAGGCGATGAGCAACGCGCCCACCGCACCACCGAAAATTCCAATCAAAGAAACAGCACCGCTTGTCCCTTTCTCTGCCTCTTTCAACGTTGTAATCGACCGAGGCAAACCACGTGAAAAGAGGCCGATCTCCGTCCCCCAGGTATCCGCCGTTACTGCCGCGAGGGTGGCGAGGTAGATCGGGTACCATACATGCATATCCGGAGCGAAATACCAGCAAAGCACAACAATGCCTGCAACACCCCCGTTTGCTGCAACCTGGCCCGCATCCCTTCGATCCGACTTATCAAACATCAGCTGGAACTGGGATTTCCGGGCTTTGCCGTACTTCGAAAGAAAACTGGAGAGAAGAAAAAAAGTCAGTATCGGAATTCCCCATTCCCATCCCCCTACGCCAAAGACGATCGTCGCGAGAAGAAACGTCGCCGCGCTCCCATTCAAAGAGAGAAGACGTAACAAGTACGATGCAATGGCAACTGCACCGGCAAACACGATTCCTTCGAGGAATTGTCCATCGTTGTGATGTGCCAGCGGAAAGAGGAAGTAGTGAAGGACGAATGCTACGGAGAGAGGAATGGCCAGATTGTCCAACCCCTTCGAGGAAATCGCCTCCCAGCCGGTAGCGAAGAGGGAGACAGCAAAAGAAATAAGAATGAAGTCGAGATACAGATTAAGGTTAAGATTGAGATCGAGGTGAGAAGAGGTTGACAAGAAGACCATGATGATAGTAAAGGTCGTGGCGAACATGGCGAGCGAGCCTTCGACCGATTTTTTGTCGCTGGTGAGAAAATAGATATGCGGAGCAGAGAGGTTTTCTCCGACGATTGCGGCGGCCGCATCGCTGAGGGCAAGTACCAAGATTGAAATAGAGATTATCTTAGGCATGGATTCCCAAAAGAGAAGGACGAGAATCAAGAACGACAACGGGTAGAAGACAGTTCCGTACGATCGCCTGTTCGTTCCGTGCATCCCCTTCAACAGCCCGAATCGGATGGCAGCATAGTTGACAATGATGAACACAGACGCCAGGAGGATCGCAGGTATACCGGAATGAAAAACTTCCGGCGCAAAATAGATGAGAACTCCCGTCGCAATGTGGACGAGCTTCCGAGTAACTTCGGGAGACCAGTGTAAGGCCTTTCGTATGAGTTCGGCCGCGACGACGAAAGTTCCTAGGCCGAAGAGAATAGAAATAAAGTAGATCCATTCAGAATTTGTCGGGGCGGAGAGAAGGTGCATGGAGTTTGCGCTTAGTATACGGGGCGTTGATGGCTACATGATGGCCTGTAGTTTTGCGGAAAAGACCTGTAAAGAACGTGGGACTCGACGGCGCTCTTCTCACACCGCCTCACCCACTGCTGCGTGCTGCATGATTTCGCAGAGCAGGACATCCATGACAAGTTTCTGGTCAGCAGGGGATGATTTGAGCTCCCGGTCGGCCCGGGTAAGAGCGAGAAACGCATTTTCGATCTCGACGGGAGAATAATTGCGGAGATGTGAAACATACTCTTTAACGAAGAAGGGACTCACTCTGATGGCCCCCGCCAATTCGAAATCGGACTTCGCCGATCCTTTTAATTCGCGCAGTTTCGCGAGGATAATGAAGTGCCGCGTGAGCATGACGATGATCAACTGGGGTGATTCTCCGCTATCGAGCATCCGCTCGACGATTTCGACGGAGCGGGACATGTTCTTTTCGCCGACCGACTTCGTGAGCTCGAAAACCGTGTATTCTTTGGACACACCCACGACAGATTCAACATCTTCCAGTTCAATGGTCTGCCTTTCACCGACGGCGATGAAGAGCTTTTCGATTTGGTTAGAGACTTCGCGGAGCGAATTCCCGACATACGCCTGCAACAGTTCCGCTGCCTCCGGAGTAATCGCACGGCGCAGCGTCTTGACGCGCCGCTGAATCCATCCCGGAATTTCGTTTTCGTACAAACGGCTGAATTCGCCTCCCGCTGAGTTTTGCTTCAGGAAGGGGTACGGTTTCTTTCTCATGTCGGGCTTCGAGGCAATTAGGACGAGGCATGTCGAGGGAGATGGTTGCTCAAGGTACGGCTGCAGCAACTCTTTGTTCGAGACGCGGTCGAAATCCCGGACAATGACGATCCGGCGCCCCGCCATCATCGGAAAAGAAGAGGCAAGCGAGGCAATGTCCTTGCCATCCGCCTCATTACCGTGAACGGTGTCCAGGTTGAATCCCTTTGTCGTAGAGTCCACTCCCTCTGCCACAATGGCATCGACGATCTCATCGATCAGAAAATCCTCCTCGCCGTATAGAAAGTAGACTCGAGCAAATTCCTTTTTCCGGATTGGAGCGAGGAGAGATTCGACCGAGACTTTTTCTT
>CAYYHS010000484.1:0-2793 GCA_964471785.1 uncultured Chitinophagaceae bacterium | reverse complement strand
CTTGCCGGCAAACCGTTCGTCCTTTCAAAAGTTAACATCCGAGGTGAAGAATCCTCCGGAATGATCTGCTCGTCCTATGAACTCGGACTCGGCGACGACTCAAACGGTATCATGGTGCTTACTCCATCCGCGAAAGTCGGAACTCCTCTCGCTGTTTTTTTAGGGATGGACGATGTCATCTTCGAAATCGGAGTTACACCAAACAGGCCCGATTGCCTTTGCCACATTGGCGTTGCCCGCGAAGTCGCCGCCTCTCTTAAGAAGAAAGTGATCTCGCCAAAGGTTACCGTGCGTGAAGTGAAGAAGAGCAGCGTTAAGAACGCAATCTCCATTGAGGTGAAGGATACGAAAGCGTGTCCTCGTTATACCGCGCGCCTCGTAACAAATATCCATGTTGCATCGTCGCCAGAGTGGCTTCAATCATATTTAAAATCTTGCGGTTTGCGGCCAATCAATAATGTGGTGGATATTGGAAACTTTGTGATGTATGAATGCGGCCAGCCGCTTCATATGTTCGACTACGACAAACTTGAAGGGAAGAAGCTCGTCGTTCGGAACGCCTCGGAGGGTGAGAAGTTCAAGACGCTCGATGGATTGGACCATACACTGTCGTCCAATACATTGATGATCTGCGATGCGCAAAAGCCGGTGGCGATCGCAGGCGTCATGGGTGGAATGAATTCGGAAATCTCCGGGTCGACAACTTCTGTCCTGATAGAAAGCGCATACTTCGCCCCGTCCAGCATACGCAAGACTTCAAAACGGCTGGCTATTGCGTCGGATGCGGCGTATAGATTCGAGAGAGGCACAGATCCAAACGGGACGAAAAATGCGGCAGACCGTGCGGCAATGTTGCTCGCAGATATTGCAGGGGGAGTAGTACACCGGGGAGTTGTCGATGCGTATGCTCGAAAAATCAAGGAGCTGATAGTTCGCGTCCGCGCTGCAAGAGTAAATAAAGTGCTCGGGATAAATTTGTCTCCCCAGGAGATGAAGCGGTTGTTGTCTCCAATAGGTATCGCGACAAAATTGGGACCGAAAGGAACTCTCCTTTGCACAGCTCCAACATATCGCCCAGATCTTGAAGAGGAGATTGATATTATAGAGGAGATAGCGAGACTCCATGGATATTCTAAGATTGAAGACAAGATGGTCTCTGCAATCGACTTTTCTCACCACGTATCGCGCCGGAGCGAAACAAGCCTACTTCGCAGTTCGTTGGAAGGGTTGGGATACAATGAAATCGTCACAAATAGTCTGCTAGACGTCGACCTCGTTGCACCGATTTCATCAAATCTTGTCAAAATCAAGAATCCGATAAGCAAAGACCTCTCGGCGTTGCGCCCGAACATGGTCTTTTCCATGCTTCAAACGGTTTACCATAATATCAACCTCGGAATTGGGGATTTGAAGCTATACGAGATAGGACGCACGTACGCCGGCGCAGAAAAAGGAGATCCGGCTTCGGTCGTACAGGGTTATCAGGAGCGGGAAGTACTATCGCTTTGTGTAACAGGGAAAAGAGAGCCGACAGCGTGGCATTCTCACGGTGAATTAGTTGATATTTATGATCTTAAGGGAGCGGTGACGTCGCTCTTGGGCAAAATTCTACTTGACAAATTTCAATTTATTTGCTATGATAGCGGTAGTCCTTTAACTGAACAGACAATAGCCATTGAAAAAGATGGCACTTACATCGGCTTTCTCGGCAAAGTGAAGGCTGAGTTGCTCAAGAGTTTTTCAGTTGAAAGCGACGTTTACGTTTCCGAGCTAAGCGTAAGAGATTTGCTTCAAGATGAATCAGAAGCCAAGAAATTTGTACCCCCGTCCAAGTTTCCATCTGTAAGACGTGATCTCGCGTTCATACTGGGAAAAGATGTCTTGATGGAGGAGGTTGAGAAGCAGATCAGGAAGAGTTCCGGTGCCCTCTTGCGAGATGTCATCCTGTTTGACATTTTCGAAGGAAAACCGCTTCCGGAAGGAAAAAAGAGCCTTGCGTTCACTCTGGATTTGAACTCCAGCGTAAAGACTCTAACGGAGGAGGAAGCTTCTCGAGTTATTGAGACCGTCGTAGGGGATGTTTGCAGAGAATTCAGCGCTGAACTTCGCAGTTCGTAAGTACCTTAACTTAAGCTACCAGGTCGCGCGTGCAGGAAGAGGTTGCCCAAGAAATAAGCAGTGTTGAGAATTCCCTCGAAGGAGCATTGAAGCTCCTCTGGGAAAGAGCGTATGCGGCCTCCGCCGCAATCGCCTCGCTGCGTGAAGAGAAGCACGCGATTCAATTGAGAGCGAATGAGTTGGAATCCAAATTGCTTCAAATGCAGAATGAGCTGTCCGCGCGTAACAATGAAATTGATCAACTGCGCCGGGACCTCGACAAGGCGCTTCTCTCGTCCGCCTCGAACGGGCTTCTCGATAAGGAAGAGAGAGTACGGCTTCAGGAAAAGATAAAAACGATTCTGGACAAAATAAATTCCCATTTATGAACTATTGCAGGTAAGTGTATCGCTGACGTTCGGCAAAGTTTCCCAACTTACATCTAGCTAGCACATTGGAATTAACAATGGACAGGAAGAGCGTGAAAGTTAAAATTTTCGGATCTGAGTATCCTTTGCGGGGGGAAAGCGAAGAGTTCACGAAGAAAGTCGCCGGGTACGTCGATACGATGATTAACTCAATCCACGATAAAATTCCTGAACAGCCACCGCTTACGATTTCCGTTTTAGCCGCTCTCAACATCACCGAGGATTTGTTAAAGGAGAAAGACAAGAATCGGGAGATGATCAGTAATTT
>CAYYHS010000483.1:0-2798 GCA_964471785.1 uncultured Chitinophagaceae bacterium | reverse complement strand
GAACCGATCGAGATAATAAAAAATGTTTCCATGAAGAACTGGAAGAGAATGTTCGATCGTTTTGCACCGACGGCCCGTTTGATGCCGATCTCCTTGATCCTTTCCTGAACGACAATATACATGATGTTCGCCACGCCGATTCCGCCCACGGCAAGGGTGAAGCTTCCGATCAACGCCATAAAAAGGTTGAAGGCAAGAAAGAAATAGAAGAGGAACTTGTCGAACATGCTGGTGTCCCATATCCAAACGGCATCGTGGTCAGTCGCGTCGAACCGGTAGTGCTTTCCGAGAACCTCCCGCACTTCGTCGTCTACCTGTTCTGCTCTCGACGGATCTTTTGGCTGGTAAATCATATCTCGAAGATGGACATCACCGAACACCGAGGAGAATGTCGAGGCGGGAATGAAAATGCGATCCTGATCGCGCGACATGTACGACGAGTTCTGAGTTTTCTTCTGCATCACTCCGATAACGGTAAACGGGACGTGGCCGACATAGATCATTTTCCCCACCGCCTCAGTTTCGCCGAACAGGAATTCTTTTACCTTGTTTCCGATGAGGACGACGCGTCTCCGGTCTCTCAGGTCCGGTTCGTTGATAAACCTTCCCCCCGGCTCGGGAATAATGTTTCTCATCTGCGCATAGATCGGATAGATGCCGGTGATCGCCGGATTAAGGATGTTTTCACCGACGTGGACTGGTACGCGCCACTTGATGTACTCGGGGCTGATCGCTCGTACGTCCGTCACCTGCGCAGCGATCATAGCCGCATCTTCTTCGATAAACGAGATGGGGCGTCCGGTCCCGAACCCTTCGAACGGTTTCGTCGTCTTCCCCGGAAACATGATGGAGATGCTCTCACCAATTCCGTGCATGTTGATGCTGAGCTGCTTTTTGAAGCCGAGGCCAAAAGCGATAAGGACGATGATCGCTACCGTTCCCCAGGTAATCCCAAAAACAGTCAGGAACACCCTCAACTTCTGCGCACGAAGATCAAGGATGAATTCCATCAGCGTGGTTCGCAATTGATTCATGGCTAGTCGATCTTCTTAACTGGTTTTTCGAATACTTCATCCCCTTCTTTCAAGCCGGCAACGACTTCAATGTTAATTGCATCGCTCAATCCGGTTTTTATCGAGCGTTGATCATTTTTGCCGCCGGCGAGGGCACACTGGACAATCGACGAATCGTTCCGGAAGGTTACAACCCGCTCCGGTATCATCAGGACGTTCTCTTTTTTCTGGATGATAATATTTGCGTTCGCGGAATATCCGGCACGGAGCGTTGCGTTGCTCGCGGCGGGAATCAGAATCTCTATCGGGAACACAGTGGCATTCTCTTTCATTTCTGCCTTTAAAGAAATCTTCCGCAGCGTGCCACGAATGGTGTCGTTCGGGAGAGCTCCGACTTTCAGTTCCGTGGGCATTCCTTCTTTCAGTTTACCGACATCAATTTCATCGACGGTTCCTTTAAAGAGGAGCCGGTCCATATTGGCCATCTTCATCAGAACAGTCCCTTCTTGATACGTTGTCATCGGCGTCACCGGATCTCCGGCTTCGACCGATTTGCTCAAGACATATCCGCTGATCGGCGCTTTGATGATGGATTCAATCTGGGTATCGCCGATGCTCACCTTGCCGCTTTCGAGAAGCGCAAGTCTCTCCTTCGCGATGTTCAAATGAAGGTTCGCCTCCTGGAACCGGCGCTGGGCATCTTCGTACTCCTTGCGCGAAATCAGTTGTTTCTTGATGAGCGAATCCTCACGCACCTGATCCTTTGCCACGTTGACAACTTCAACTTCCGTAAGCTGCACCTGTCTCTTTGCGTCGGCGAGTTCAATAGGGGCCGGATCGGGCTTTACCTCCAGGAGCGGGTCGCCTGCATTCACATACGTCCCGGCATCTGCGAAGATTTGCTTTACCACTCCGCCAACCTGTGATTTCACGGAAATCTCATTCTCCGGTTCAATGGTTCCAACTGCCAGCGCTTTCTCGACGATATTGCCGCGCTGAACTTTTACTTTTGGCAATTCTGTTTCTTTGGAATTCTTTGAACTGCCGAAGAAAAGGAATGCGCCGACGGTCAGGAATACCACGGCAAACGATGAAATGACTATTTTCTTCTTCATTGTCCAACCCTTGAGAGATGTAGGTAATCCGAGAGATGTCATTGAGATATGTTCAGGTTAAATACGTCGGATGAAAGGAAAGGTTGCATGAGGGTTAGACCCTGGAAGCGGTTGAACAGTTGGGGTTGCGGATAAAAAATGACGCAGCATCCCCAAAAACGAATCCCCCCGGGAGAAAATCATTCACCCCAAGGATGGCAGAGTGAGATGTACCTGAGCCATTCCTTGGCGTGAACGACAGCTCTATTTAGCGGCTTCTGCGGCCCGGATCTTCGCCATCACGCTATGGCGCCGACCGTAGCTAAAGTAGATTGTGAATCCGAGAAGAAGCCAGATGATCAACCGCCACCAATTCTCCGCCGGCAGCGAAAACATCAGCAGCAAACAGCTGAGGATCCCCAAAATGGGGACCAGCGGAACGAATGGAGCGCGAAACGGACGCTCGGCATCGGGATTCGTTCGCCTCATGATCAAGACTGCGGAACAGACAATCACGAACGCAAGCAAGGTACCGATGTTTGTCAGCTCCGCCAGGATTCGGAGCGGAAGAAATGCAGCCATCGTGGCAACGAAGCATCCCGTGAGGATTGTCGCTTTCCAGGGAGTCCGGAACTTATCGTGGATGGCGCCGAAAAAACTGGTGGGTATTAAGCCGTCACGAGCCATCGCC
>CAYYHS010000482.1:0-2799 GCA_964471785.1 uncultured Chitinophagaceae bacterium | reverse complement strand
GTACAGGAATGTGCGGAAATAAGCGTCAACATCGATGCGTTGGAGAAAGAGTTCGCCCCCCACAAGGCATTGCTCGACAAGACGCTGTACCCAGATGATTTTCAGAAAAAGCTCGATATGGTGCACGGCCAGCTTGCCTATGCTCAAAACAAACTTGGGATTATTCAAGAAGCCGTTTCGAAGATCGCTTCACTCGAGCTGCAGGTGAAAGACCTCTCAGCTCAGGTCGAGAAGTTAACCAACGAAAACGGCGCGTTGATGTCGGAAATACAAACGCTCCGGGCTTCGAAGTCGCAGGACCAAAAGACGATGGACTCTCTCAACACGCTCGTCGCCAAACTCCAGTCCGGCATCAGGGACAGGGATAAGATGATCTTCGCGATGGTTGACAGCATCTTCCTTCAGTATGACAAGAACGTCGACGCCTTGAAAGACGTTGAGAAACAAAAAATGGCATCGCATATCGAACGCAACAGCGTTATTGGAAACATCAAGAGATCGATCTCCGATAACGTGCTTTTCTTGGAGTCAACTTCGCTGACGGGGAAAGATCTCGCATCGATGGTTGGCGAACAAAAGAAATTCGCGTCAGAGTGGAAAGGCCTTGGCCCGAAACTGGCGGCAATTTACGTTTCACAGAAAGACCGCGCGAAAGAAGTTTCGACGATTGACACGATGATCATTAGTTGGGGCACGAAGGTCGATGCGGCGTTGTGGAAATCGCTCAACGATCTCTTCACCAGCCATAACTTAACGGTGAAACCGTTCAATAACGGCCCCGATTTTCAGACGAACGTCATCGGTTTTATCGACGATGAAATTCAAAACGCAAACCAGGAAACAGAAGCCAAGCGTCTGCAGGTCTATTCTGTGTTCGTCGACAGCGTTTGGAACGCCGACCTGACCACCACCTGGATGCCGATCATGCGCGACAACAACATGGTGACGGAGGCGCAGTTTGGTCAGATCAAGACGAGGTTGGATGCATGGCGTTCTTCCGTTCAACCGCCGCATACAATGATGTACATCATCATTGCCGTTCTGGTGCTTGCAGCTCTATTGCTGCTCTACCGGAGGATGAAGAAAAGTCCGAAACCGCCGGCGACACCATAGATCATCACAAGAAAAAGATCGATTGGATGAACGAAGAAACAAAACATACGCACGAGGCTTCGGGCGCACCGACACCGGGCAAAAAGTACGAATGCCTGATGAATGGTACACCGCTCTATCATGCCCGCGTGCAGAATGTGATGGGATGCTGGGCGACGGTCGAAGTTGTCCAGCCTCTTCCCGGCCCCCACGAGCACAACTATAAAGCGGGCCAAACCTTCGATATTCGGGTAAGTTCGTACACATTTCGAGAAGAAGCGTAGCCTCAGCGGAAAGATCGTGCAAAAACGGCGGTTGCTTAACGCGACCGCCGTTTTGTCGTTTTTGCACTCCACCTTGATTTTCATACCGTATTATTCGATATTACTTGCGACATTCGGCGCCCTCCACCTTGTCATTCTCGATAGCTCCGCCCATAGCGGAAACACATACGGAACATACCAACCATCGACGCTTCTCATTCTTCGCGGCCATAGGGGAACACGGCAGCAACTTTTTTGGGCATCTCGGAAAGTATTGCACCATGATGTGGTGGATGCTCCGCAATGTCCATAACGCGAAAGAATACTCCCGGAACATCTATCAACAAATGGTAACCATTGGCAACGATTCTATCCCGATCGTTGTCTTCGTTGGCGCATTTGTCGGCATGGTGACAGCGGTGCAGTCGGCGTACCAATTGTACGACTGGATTCCACGTGCCGTTGTCGGGAGTCTCGTGGTAAAATCTGTGCTTCTCGAACTGATGCCGCTCATGACCGCAATGGTGCTTGCGGGAAAGGTCGGTGCTACGATCACCGCCGAACTCGGCACCATGCGCGTAACCGAGCAGATCGATGCGCTAGAGGCCCTCGCCTTTGATTCTGTATCGTTCCTCGTTACTCCGCGTGTGCTGGCCGGCATTTTCATGTTCCCCGTCTTGATCATTTTCGGAGACCTCGTCGCCATCATCGGAGGAATGTTCGGCGCAGTGACCGTCGCACACATCCCGGCGACGGCATTCGTCACCGGCATGAAAAATTCTTTTGTAACGTGGGATGCTGTTTTTGGCATCATCAAGGGAACGGTCTTCGGGTTCACAATTACCTCCGTTGCATGTTACCACGGGTATTACGTGGAAGGCGGCTCGGAGGGCGTCGGCAAAGCGACAATGGGAACAGTCGTGCTGGCGTGTCTGACCGTCGTGGTCTTGGATTTTATTCTGGCATCGGTACTCTTGTAGATTCATCAACTATCTCCGGTCTCATCGAGTGATCCGCATCCAAAATATCTGGAAGAAATTTGGCGACAATCCCGTCCACCGCGGAATCACGTTCGACGTGCTCGACAAACAAACGACTGTTGTTCTCGGCCGGAGCGGCGGCGGAAAGAGCGTTCTGCTAAAGTTGATCATCGGACTGCTGAAACCCGATGCGGGATCGATTGAAGTGGACGGGAAAGATGTCACGAAAATGAGTTACAAAGAACTGCGGGCGGTGCGGTTCAAATTCGGATTCCTGTTTCAGGGGGCGGCATTGTTCGACTCGATGACTGTGGGTGAGAACATCTCGCTCGCCCTTCGCCGCCATACCGGATGGAGGGAGAAACAGATTGCGGAGAGCATTCGCTACGCGCTCCATATCGTCGGCCTTGACAACGTCGAGCACCTGATGCCGTCGTCGCTAAGCGGCGGAATGAAAAAGCGCG
>CAYYHS010000481.1:0-2819 GCA_964471785.1 uncultured Chitinophagaceae bacterium | reverse complement strand
TGATACGCAAAAATGCGAAAGAAAGAGACGTTTTTCTGAATTACACGAGGGATTGGGGGAGGTGAAAACAACCGCGAACGAGCCGATGGGGCCGGTTGAAACGGACGAATATCGCCGGTGAGGAGGAGACTGAGCGTTGTTCTTACGGGCCTTGACTTATCCTATGAATTCAAGTACGACGGTGATGCCGTTCCGTTCTGTCACTGCCTCGCGAATATACGGCTGATGAGTTCAAAATATTTTCTGCGTCCGAGGATTTCTTGGACGCTTTTTATTGGCTCACCGCCGTCAAAGAGCGTGGAACCTACATTTGGCTGGCCGCGGCGGAACGACGCCGCAAACCTGTCTTTCAGTTCGCCTGCCTCTTTTCGATAGTATGGATCGAATTCTTCGGCCGTTAAGAGTTCGCTCTCTCTTTTCAGCTCGGCACCTTTCTCTATCTTCAGGATCCAACCTGAATCGTACGGGTCGTCGAGCAGAAGGTATGGGTGATCGAGCAGGATGGGGTTGGATTCCGTTGCTATTCCCTGGACTGCGGAACGAAGAGCGATCGTCCCTTCTCTCAAAACCAGCCAGGTACACGGGGACTTTAATTCAATTCGTGATGGCGTTTGGGGGAGGACAACACTGACAACAGGCTGCAGGAAGTAGGCTCCGATATGGTCGATGCCAATCGTGGAAGAATTTTGCGAGTCGTTTCGCACCCACATATGACTCCGATGGTATAAGCGGTCCGCCGGCAGTTGAACGGACAGGAGCGGCTGAAAAAACTCTTCAAGCTGCCGCTCGAAATGCTGTATTGGTGTTTCGGCGCCAGTCGTTGCGCGCTGTGGAATAGCGGCGTGAAGTGATGAGAGGGAAGATCCGTCTGTCGCTGCATTTTGTTGCCGCACCAAATCATCAACGGGGCAGGCGTCGCAGTTGAACTCGCGATCGCACATTTTGTACGCGACCATTCCCGCTTCCATCCAGATACAATACCTGCCGGCGGCAGCGGAACCCGCGTTGTTCGAATCACTATCATCCATTGTTTCCTCGCGGCGATAAATTTGCGCCGGCGGACGGTTAGCGTCACCCGGTGCGAAGGCTAAATCTATTTTGAGACCAAGGTTAATTCTTCCACCATTTTAGGCTCTGTCATCTGGAGGGTGGGAGAATCTTGATGGTCTGTGAACACGGGGAAGTACTTCGCGATATAGTAGAACGCGACAAAGCCGCCTGTGGCAAGAGCGACGGTAATCGATAATTCTTGCCAAGAGGGAATGTATGTTCTCTGGCCCCAGCGCTCCATGCTCGTGATGGCAGTGTTCATTCTGTTGGCGACAAATCCAACGATGACGAGCGCAGAGGTATAAAACAATCCATTTCGGCTTGTTCTAATTTTACTTGAAAGGAGCAGGAAGAACGGAACGACGATTCCCAGCGTAATTTCTCCGATGAACATAATACTCTGGTATGTCGGTTGAAAAACATACTGGAGGGCATCACGGCTCATCAAGTCTTGGATGCGCACGGTAAAGAACAAAGCGAGGACGACCGCCAAGACTCTGGCAAGTTCGCTGAACAATGGCATCCTGATTTCACGTCCGAATGTACGCGCCGCGAGAAACGATGAAAAGATCACCATGGATATGCCCGCCGCGACGCACGAAATAAAGAAGAGAAACGGAATGATATCCGAGAACCAGAGCGGGTGCATCCGTTCGGGGACGATAAGATACAACGATCCGAATGATGATTGATGGAGCGTCGATAGAATAACGCCGGCAACTACGATCGGCAGCGAAATGGTCCGGAGTAGCTTGATCTGTGCGTGGAGATGGAATTTTTCAAGCACGACTGGAGCAAATTCCAGGGTCAAAACGGTCGTGTAGAGAATGATGCACCATGTGATCTCGAACATCACGGAGTGCGGATTCCACATCACAAGCGGGTGCCAGAAATTCTGTGGACGTCCCAGATCGACGACGAGCACCAGAACGACGAGCATATAACCGATATAGGCGGTAAGAATTGCGGGGCGAACGATAGGTTCGAATCGCTCCACGTTGAACACATGGACGGTCGCCGCTATCGTGAACCCTGCGGCTGCCAGCCCAACCCCGATGAAATCGAACCCGATCCAGAATCCCCACGGGAATTGATCGCTCAAATGAGTTGTTGCGCCAAGCCCCATCGTGAATCGTTGAAAGGCCGCGACGGCGCCGGTGGCGATGAGACATGTCGCTACAATTTTCCAAAAAGAAGGTTTGAATGAATGAAATTTACTCAGCATGGTCTCTCTCTCAGTTTCGTGCAACATCTAGTTTCTTTTTTGCCTCTTCAACTTCAAATCTTGCTACCTCGGTACGGCGAGCCGTGATCCAATGGATACCAAAAAGCACAACACCCGCCGCAACGGAATATTTCGGGACCTGTGAGAGCACCTTCCATGAAAGCAAAGGCATGGCGCTATTCGGCAGGTTCATCGGGAATCCGAGTTTTTCGAAGGGGATGTTCGAGATGAACAGGACCGACGTTCCGCCGGCTTCGGTGAGGCCGTAAATATGGTCGACATACGTTCCCGGGCTCGCATCAATTCGCTTTCGCGCTTCCTTGATCAGATCGTCCCGGTCTCCGAACACCGTTGCGTCGAACTGGCATGCCTCGGCACAGGCAGTTTTCCCGCCGCCGCTGATCCGCTCGTAGCACAACTTGCACTTCTGAATTCTCGGCGAAAGCTTGCTCCATTCGTATCGCGGAACTTCAAACGGACAGGCTTGCATGCAGTAGCGGCAACCGATACATTTCGACTCATCATAGACCACTGCGCCCGTTTC
>CAYYHS010000480.1:0-2822 GCA_964471785.1 uncultured Chitinophagaceae bacterium | reverse complement strand
CGCGCCCTACGACATGGCGAAGATGATTCGCAACCAGGCATTTGAGAAGTAATACCGGCCAAACCCGAGGGAACTCGCTATTCATCACTGACTAGTGCCATTTCCAATAATAAATAATGTATTTGCAGGCCGAGTCACACTGAGCGACGCCCTGACAGTGTGCTGCTGTACGACATCCCGTACAGCGGGACTTCGACTCGTCCTATAGAACAGGACTCGCTCAGCATGACTGTCAGGGTGGAGTCGAAGTGTTCAATGGGAAAACAATACAAGATTTTTTTTGGAAACGGCACTAGGCTAGAAGTATCTTAAAAATCCTTCGCATGGTCATTCTGAGAAGCGACGAAGAATCCAGGAAACTGGATGCTTCTCCCGCCGTAGATCGGCGGGATTAGCATGACAATCACGGTTGCATTGCACGGAAAAAAATTTGAGATACTTCAAGATCTTTCTCCGCTGTAACAGGGAGCAGGTATCATGCTGATCTCTCTTCTCGGCGGGACTACTTCAAACGTCCTCGCCATGATTGTGCTTTCCCTGGCATTCTTAGTTGGCCTCTGGCTCCTCGTCGCGATCGCAGGATGGCTTCGGAAATCTCCCTGGAAAGGAAATAGGAAAATGAAGAAAATAGTCGAAGAGCTTAAACAGGTGTTGGCTGAATCATCGCAAGCGCTCGCCGGTATGCCGGAAAAAGAAAGCGGAGATCGTCCGGCTCCAGGCAAGTGGTCGAAGAAAGAAGTTCTGGGTCATCTCATCGATTCTGCTGCAAACAACCACCAGCGATTCGTCAGGGCACAATTAGGCGCCGAACTTAAACTCCCTGGGTATGAACAGGAAGCTTGGGTGAGAACTCAGCAATACCAGAACGAATCATGGGACGGACTGGTGCAGTTTTGGAGGTACTACAACCTTCATCTGCTCCATCTGATCGGTGCCATTCCCGATGCGGTCCTCCGCAATCACATCTTCATAGGAGAAAACGAGCCCGTGACACTGGAATTTCTTGTTGAGGATTACGTGAGGCATCTCAAACACCATCTCAAACAAATCATCGGATGAAGCATATCAAGCTCACGCTATCTCGTGAGTGTACAGTCAGGTAGCCCTTGTGAAGAAATCTCAACCTCAATCTAAGAACTGGTCTGCCGCCGAGTTAACGGTACTTGACGGGCTGGGCTCTCCCGTGAAGATCCAAAGATTCCTCGACTCGCTGACGTACAGCTCCGAGGCCCGATATCGCTCTCCGCAGAGTGTTCTCTCGGATCGCATTGCACATTGTTACGACGGTGCCGTCTTTGCCGCCATGGCGCTTCGCCGGCTCGGTTTTCCCCCGCTCATCATCGATATGGATGGAGTTCGAGACGATGATCACGTTGTGGCCATATTCAAGAAGAACGGAGGATTCGGCGCAATCGCTAAGTCAAATTTTGTTGGACTGCGGTATCGCGAACCGGTCTATGCGTCGCTTCGTGAATTAGTGATGTCTTATTTTGAGTCGTACTATAATGTGGCCCATGAGAAGACACTCAGACAGTATACTCGTCCTCTTAATTTGGCTTCTTTCGACTCTCTCAACTGGGCATTTTCGGACGCTGCTTTGGAAGAGATCGGTGATACGCTGAGCGAGATCCGTATCTTTAAGATCATCACACCAGCCATGGCGCGGTCACTATCCGCGGTGGATCGAAGGACGTATGAAGCGGGGCTGATTGGTGCCAACAAGGCCGGTCTCTACAAACCGTCTTGAGGTACGGAGGGAAGAGGGTGAAGGGAGTGATACTATCACACTTGATTCTTGAGTGTAAGTTTTTCGAATAATCCTATGACATCAATCAACAGAGTGAAATCATTTCTTAAGATGACAACGCATCCGGAATTTCATCGTGATCAGTTTACCGTATCCAGTGATCCATCCAAATTGGATCTGGATGCGATCTTCGATTTTCTCACCCATTGCTATTGGTCGGAGGGAATTCCGTTGTCCACGGTTGAAAAGGGGATCAAGAACTCTTTATGCTTCGGTCTCTTCGATGCCGCGACACAGATTGGATTTGCACGGGTAATTTCCGACTATGCGTCCTATGCATATCTTTGCGATGTCTACGTTCTCGACTCATACCGCGGCAAAGGATTGGGCACGTGGCTTATGTCGTGCGTTATGAAACATCCTGATCTGCAGGGGCTGCGTCGTTTTACTCTTCTGACGCGGGATGCGCATGCTTTGTATCGAAAGTTCGGCTTTGACGCGTCCAGAAATCCCTCCCGCTATATGGAAATCCACGACTCAGAAGTTTATAAAAGAAAATAGAGGAGAAGGCATGGTTACTGCAATCGTATTGTTGACGGTCGCCCGCGACAAAATAAACCCCGTGGCGGAGAAGCTCGCCGATATCGACGGCATCACAGAGGTACATTCTGTCGCGGGGCGTTACGACCTCGTGGTCATCATTCGCGTAAAAGACAACGACCGCCTCGCCGAGCTCGTGACCGACCATATCCGGCAGGTGGACGGTATAGAGAAGTCTGAAACGCTCATCGCGTTCCGGGTCTATTCCAAGCACGACCTCGAACGAATGTTTTCGATCGGCATGGAGAAGTGATGCTGTCGGCATTCATGCATGCTGACCGTATCACTCGCGGATGACTCCTCTCGAAAATATTATACAGTTTCTTCATGCAAATGGTGTCTCGTTTCGAACAGTACACCACGAACCGACTACCACTTCTGAGGCATCGGCGAAGGCCCGGGGTGAAGATCTTTCTGTCGGGGGAAAGGCTATCGTGATGAAGATTGATGGTGCATACAAGCTCTTTGTCCTGAG
>CAYYHS010000479.1:0-2823 GCA_964471785.1 uncultured Chitinophagaceae bacterium | reverse complement strand
GTAGTCCCTGGGGAGATAGTATAGAAGTTTCGGGATCGAATCGATGCCAATTTCCTTCAACGCGGCGGCGCGCTTCGGGCCGATTCCCCTAACGTATTGCAGTAATTCTTTCTTCTGATTGCTCAATGGAATGTCAGGAGTGTCGCAGACACCCTTCATCCTTCCCCAATCCCGCAAAATGAAAGAGAATGGAAGAAGGCTTTCTTCTACAGACGTTTCAGAGTTAGTGTTGTTGTTGGCTGGGCATTTCCCCCTGGGGGATGACAGGCAATCCTTCTATCCGGAAATTTCGATGCGTGAATCCGGGGTCAGCGCTCTTACGTCGCTTCGCCTTTGACTTCTCGGGTCATTAACTCTTCTGTCGCGGTATGGGGATTCTTCCCCTCGAAGAGTATCTTGTGGACTTCAGAAAAAATAGCCATTTCTATATGGTGGCGTTCTGCGAGGTCGACCGATGATTGACAGGTCGCGACTCCTTCGGCCACCATCACCATCTCTTTCAATACATCATCGAGCTTTCTTCCCTTCCCCACTTCCTCTCCGACATAGCGGTTGCGGCTATGCTTGCTCATGCATGTGACAAAGAGATCGCCGACACCTGTCAATCCGGCAAAAGTTCGCGGCAAAGCTCCCATCTTCACCCCAAGGCGAGTCATCTCAGCAATTCCCCGCGTCATGATTGCTGCTTTTGTGTTGTCGCCGAAGCCCGCCCCATCGACGACTCCCGCCCCGACGGCGATGACGTTCTTCAATGCACCTCCAAGTTCGACACCGCGAATGTCGTCATTGACATACACTCTGAACCATCGAGCGTTGAACGCCGACGCCACTGCTCTTGCGGTCCTCATGTTGAACGATGCCGAAACAACCGCTGTCGGCATCCGGCGGCACACTTCCTCTGCGTGGCTCGGCCCCGAAAGAATCGCCAGATTCGCCTTCTTCTCGTGCTCAAGAACGTCCAGCATCACCTCAGACATCGTCATGAGGGAATGATTTTCGATCCCCTTCGCAACGTTGACGATAATCGTTTGGGACAGTTCATGGTGAGCTATCTGTTGGATGACAGACCGGAGAAACTGCGACGGGACCGCTGAGACGATCATATCTTTTTTGTACGCAGCTTCGTGGATATCGGTCAGGATGGAAATTCTCGGAGGGATTTTTATGCCCGGCAGGAATGCGGGGTTCTCACGCGACTCAAGCATGAGCGCGGCCTGCTCGGGACGGTACGTCCAGAGCGAGACGTCATGATTGTTCTCAGAAAGGAGTATGGCAAGGGTCGTTCCCCAGCTACCGGCTCCAAGGACAGCAATGCGCATGACGCATCTACCTAAGTGAGGAAGTAAAGTGATGAACCGCTGTTACGTACGGGAGCCCCGAAAACTCGTCAACTTGTTTTCCGTCCCTCGCAGGAGCCGTTTGATGTTTTCGCGATGGGTATAAATCAGCAGAAGAGAAGTACCGATGGCAAAGAAAATCAGCGTATGATACCCGTGAATTTCGACCTTGAAAACATTCTCACGGAAAAACATTGTCAATGGAAAAGCAACGGCTCCGGCAATCGATCCGAGAGATACGTACCGGGAACTGGAAAAAACCGCGGCAAATATCACTACCGCGACGGCAAACTCGATCGGTGCCAAGGCGAGTAACATCCCCGCACCTGTCGCGACACCCTTGCCACCTCTGAAACCGGCGAACAGGGTCCAGACATGCCCGAGGATGGCCGCAACGCCGCATATGATTTGAACGACAGTAAAGTCTTCAAACGGGGTGCGGTTTTGGAACGGGAGTGACGGATCCCAGAAAAGTCTTGCAACAAATATCGTCGCCGCGACTCCTTTAAAAAGGTCAAACAGGATGACAGCAAGTCCGATCTTCCATCCAAGAACGCGCATGACATTCGTCCCGCCGGCATTACCGCTGCCATGCTGACGGATATCCATTCCATGAAGAAGCTTCGAAGCAATAATGCTCGTAGGAATGGAGCCAACGACGTAACTCAAGATGATAACGATCGCCAGATTGAGCATTGTGGGCCCTCGCTATGACTTGGACATGACCTTTACCTAGAATTCAAAATAGATAATCACCCGTTGAAAATCAAGCCAGCTTCCCGATTTCACTCCGAAATACGATAGATTTGGCGTTTATCGCCCGGTCAATTGCCAGGACGCCGTTAATATGGTCGATTTCGTGCTGAAGCAATTCGGAGAGGCCATGCGAGGCCTTCAGGCTGTTTCGTACCCCGTTCATGTCGTGATAAACAATTTCGATAATCGCGTTACGTTTAAGGTGAACAAGAAGGCCGGGAAAAGAAAAGCAATCATCCCACACTTTGAACTTCCGCTTGCTACGTCTGACAATCCTGGGGTTAATGAGGGGGCCAAGGCGCTCACTGCGGATGTAAATAACCCTGAGAGACATCCCAATCTGCGGCGCTGCGATCCCCCTACCAAACCGGTGTTTGGAACGGAAATTTTTCAGCGTATCACGCAGGTCCCGTATCGTCCTTCTCACCTCAGGGGATGAGTAGTTCTTCACAGTCCTGCACTTCGCACGGAGGACCGGATCACCAAGCAATCGTATTTTCCGTACGGTCATAATGTCGTAAGCGGCTAATCATGAAACCGGCGGGCGAGAACGCTGGCAAAATCCAGATCGTCCGGCGTGGTAATCTTGATATTATCGAAGCTCCCCTCCACGATCGCAGGCTTAACATGAAGCAGCTCGACAAGCGAAGCATCGTCCGTCGCTTCGATCTCTTCACGGCCGGCCTTCTCGTAGGCCTGGCGGAGGAGGTCTTTCGCAAACGCCTGAGGG
>CAYYHS010000478.1:0-2825 GCA_964471785.1 uncultured Chitinophagaceae bacterium | reverse complement strand
TATGATGCTGGGGGGAATTTTGGGATGCTAAAAGCATTTCAGTACTCCAACGGATCGTTTCTTGCCGTGGACTCGACTATTCGAGGCTGGGTTCCACGCGATCTGCGACCGGCGTTCGACGACGGCCGCTTGACGACTCTTGTTCAGGATCAGGGCGTCACAGAACTGTTGAGTTCCAACCAGCAGGGAAGTTCATTCTTCAAGACAATATCGCTGGCTGAATCTACCGATGTTTGGGGAAGTCAACTTTATGATTTTGATGGGGATGGAAAATTAGATCTCATTGCGAGAAGTAGCTCGCAGTACTTGATTTACCAGAACCTCGGCGAGAACAGATTCAGACTCGTGGACAGCCTCGGCGATCCGACCCCGCCCCTGCCGGGCGACGCTGCTAACCAGTTTGGCCCACCGCGGTGCCTGGTCGGCGACTTTTCACGGACGGGGAATGCTGAACTCATCTTCGCCGATTACGATGGGGATATGGTGATGTATCGCCAGGTCAACAAGCAAACCGCACCATTCACGTTTCAACTCGTCTGGACGGACACAACCGATTTGCTCGAGACCAGCGATTTTCTCGCGGCGGGAGATTTTGAAGGGAACGGAACCCTCGATTTTGCAGTCGCCGGACATTCCAACCTAGACTTGACCAATGATCGCGAGTACGACGAACCTACCTGGAATGTCCGCATTTTTTCGAGGCGATCGACTGATCCGCTGAATACTTTTTCGAAGATCTGGGACCAAACTTTCTACGGAGTGAAGACCGGATTGTCCTACGACAATGGAATTACGTCGGGCAAGGTTCTAGCATCATCAAGGGACCAACTGTTCCTCTCGCTTAATCCATATCTCTATCTGATCGATTACGATGGAGTGAGCCACGCGTTCCAACCAATATGGACACACGCGTCGTCCTCCAACTCGGTTCTCGCGTATGATTTTGATCGAAACGGAACTGCGGAGTTTGGATTTAACACGGGAGGCGGGGTGCAATTCTTTGAACATTCATCCACGGCTGCAAAGCCGCAGGCCCCGTGGGGAATTTCAGCCACACCGATTTCAGCACATGCCGTGAGAGTGCAATGGAGTTCCGCAGTTCCTTCGGGCAGCCACAATATCTACCGAGATACAACGTCCCAGGGACACACCCTTCTGACTAAAGTAAGCGGAACAAACTTCGTTGACACGGCAGTCTTCAACGGAAAATCGTACTGGTACGGAGTTACTTTGCTGAATCCAACAGAGAGCGATCGATCAACATCGGTCATGACGGTCCCTCACAATCCTGCGCAGATTGATTCCGTGAATCAGCCTTCGCTGACTCAAATCTCGATCTTGCTAACATACGCCCCCGATCCAAACAGGCTGCAGGATGCACTGATCCTTCTCGATGATACGCTCAAGCCCACTTCCATCGCGCCGCGAACATCATCGAAGTATCTTCTTTCGTTCGGAACGCCCCTTGCGAAGGGTATTCATACTCTTCATGTGATTCATTTGGTGGATCTCTACGGTCTCGAAGCCGACACGTCTCAACGTTTTTCGTTCGCGACGCAACTGGAGAAGGAACCGACATTTTATCTTAAGCAAGCATCGTTCGTCGCCGGATTGGTACTTGCAATAGATTTCAGTGATTCTGTGGCATCTTCCGGGCTTGATCTTTCGAATTATCAATTCTCGAACGCTGCAAGGACATTTGCGTTGAAGAACGTCCGGATCGATTCGGTCTCGCGAACCAGGGTCTACCTCTCTCTGCAGGACAATGAGCACCTGACTCCGGTGGGTTTCCGAATGAGTCTGACCGCGAGCGACAGAATTCAAGACACGAAAGGACAATTCCTCAATGATGGAAAAGGAGAAACCGTCTCGCTCGCCGTTGATGTGAACAATTTGGACGAGATCATGGTCTTCCCGGATCCCCTTAGATACTCCGTGGTCGGCTTCAACCGAAGCCATATAACTTTTGCGAATGTGCCTCAATACTGCCGCATCGAAATTTTCACGACGAACGGGTCGAAGATTGCGACGCTACAAGGAAACACACCGTCGGCAGGAATTCAATGGAATCTTGCCGACGAAAGGGGAAGGGCTGTCGGTTCGGGGATCTACTTCTTTTTAGCTACGCAGCTCGACCAAAACAGCAATGAAGTTCGGACAAAAAAGGGAAAATTTGCGATTATTAGATAAGCTATGAAAGATAAACTCTGGACCGTATCTAACATACTTAGTCTTAGCCGGATAGTGTTGATGGCGCCGGTGGTCTACTATTTCGTTACGCCCGGGTTGCACCACCGTGAATATGCTGTCTTGTTTACTCTTCTCGCCGTAACGACAGACGCGCTCGACGGATATTTTGCTCGGTTACTTCATCAGGAATCCGAGATCGGAAAGATAGTCGATCCGCTTGCCGACAAAGTGGGGGTAGCCATCGTTGTTGTTTTGCTCCTCATTTTTGGCGATATTCAACTGTGGTTTGCCCTTCTTATCCTGATTCGAGACATTTTGATCTTTCTAGGCGGCCTTTACGTAAGAAAACGGAAGGGAATCGTGCTTCCGTCCAATATGCCGGGCAAATTTGCCGTCTCCTTTGTCGCGCTGACTCTCACTCTTGCAATGCTTCAATATCGTATCTTTGATGTCGTGGAATCGGTCTCGCTGGCGATGAGCTGTTTCCTTTTGGTTATTTCCTTCGCTGTTTACGTGCTCAGGTTTTACCGAATTTTTGCAGTCGAAACAAGACGACCCAATCCATGAGCCTGATCGACACCTTAAAGTTTTCACGCCTGAAAGAAGGCTTGGCAAAGACGAGAGAGGCTCTCGTT
>CAYYHS010000477.1:0-2827 GCA_964471785.1 uncultured Chitinophagaceae bacterium | reverse complement strand
GGGAACGTTCCTGCCTCTTTTTCCGAGAAGCACCGTGAGCTCGACTTCATGATGGACGTTCTTGGACATTCGTGGCAATACGATCGGCTGGCCGTCTTCGATAATAGCTGTCGAAGGCTTCAGGAAAATGATCGGAGTGGAAGGAGCCTGGCTCCCCATCTCTTTCGCATGGTCGGCGTAGTTCTGTCCGAGGCAAAGAATTTTGCCCACGGAAAACTTCTTTCCGGAAGGGAGAAGTGTAACAACGCTCATGAACGGTCGGGGTAATGTTAAGCTTCTAAAAATATAGTCAAGAGGGGAGACTTTATCAAGGGAGCGTTGAAGGGAAGCGGTGTAAAGCTAGGCCCGTGCCGAAATCACTTCTTTTCGAAAAAAGCGCTTTCAAATGAGGCAAAATCTCACTAAATTGGTTTGCGTTCAGACAAGAAGGACGGAATTGTCACTAACGTATAGAAAAGCTGGCGTTAACATCGCGGTTGGTGAAGAAGTCGTTGAAGGAATCAAAGGCAACGTTCGTTCCACATTTACACGAAATGTTCTTGCCGACATTGGTTCGTTCGGAGCATTCTATCGGGCATCCTTTCCCGGAATTAAGGATCCGGTTCTTGTCTCGAGCGTAGATGGAGTTGGCACGAAGCTGAAGATCGCTTCGGCGATGAAACGGTTCGACACGGTCGGCCAGGATCTGGTGAACCACTGTGTCAACGACATCGCAGTCTGCGGGGCAAGGCCGTTATTTTTTATGGACTACTTCGCAGCCGGCAAGCTCTCCGTCGGCGTTGCAAAGGGGGTTATCGGCGGATTTGTTAAAGCCTGCAGGCAAAACTCTTGCTCTCTCATCGGGGGAGAGACGGCAGAAATGCCAGGATTATATCGAGGGAGTGATTTCGACCTTGCGGGAACGATTGTCGGTGTGGTGGAAAGGAAGAAAATAGTTGATGGAAGAAGGATTCGATCGGGCGATGTTCTTATCGGACTCCCTTCAACGGGGCTCCATACGAATGGTTATTCGCTCGCGCGCAAAATTTTCATTCCACGCTTTTCTCTTCACGAGTACCGCTCCGAATTAAAGACGACGATCGGCGATGCGCTCCTTGCCGTTCATCGCTCGTATCTTACTCCCATCAGAATGTTGCTCTCTGTGGACCTTGTCCATGGGATGTCTCACATCACCGGCGGCGGGATTGTCGGGAACACCAGACGAGTGATCCCGAAGGGACTCCGGATTTCCGTGGATTGGAATTCCTGGAATCGTCCGCCCCTCTTTTCGCTCATTCAAGAACTTGGCAGGGTGCCGGAAGACGATATGCGAAGAACTTTCAACCTCGGGATCGGCATGATCTTTGTAGTATCCCAAGCGAAAGCTTCTTCGGTATTGCGACGTCTCAAGCAACTTAAAGAAAAACCGCTCGTAATAGGTGAGGTGGAAGGGGTATAGGACACTCATAATAAGCGGCCTCGGTGTCTTCAACGTTACCGGTAAAATGTGTCCTGCCTCACGAAGAGATAACAGAAACTTTAGAAATTAAGGACCAAATCGATCTTGTGTAACTGAAAGGATAAATGGTAAAAGAAATGGCCTCCGATTGGCAGTCTCCTAATAATTTAGAGTTGCCAAAAGAAGAGCTGCGAAATCGGCTTCTCGAAGCCCAAGGCTTTTCAAAGAAGATTAGTATTCTCAACGAGATTTCTCTGAAGATCGACGAATCAGGTTCGCGCGATGAAATCCTGGAAGTGCTCCGTGCGGAAATGTCCTGGCTCATCGAAGGGGAGTGCGTCTTCATCAGCCTCCTGAACAGGAGCAAGACTCATTACAGCATCAACACGCTCAGCCGCGTCGCCGATTCGCTCGAGATCAATCATGAGCTCTTTGCGGTGGACGTCGGCATGCCGGGCTGGGCGATACAGAACCAGACGGGCATCTTTGTCGACATCGAATCTGCGCCCTCGTTCAGCCAGCAGCTGGAAGGGAAATTCGTCGAAGTCGGCGTACGATCGCTCTTGATCGTCCCGCTGCGGACAAGCACCGATGTGATCGGGGCGATTGGGTTCGGTTCATCGAAGCAGAGCGCGTACAACCAGCCCGACATGTGGCTGGCGCAGTTGCTCAGTTTTCATATCGCAATGTCGCTGCGTCACACGACGATGTTCGACAACGCACAAAGAAGATTGTCGCAGATTGAACTCGTCAACCGTATCGCAGGCCGCCTCACCTCTACGCTTGATCTGGACAAAATGCTTGAGTTCGCTGCGGACGCCATCCAAAAGAATTTCAATTATTTCGACGTCACGATCTTCATGGTTGACAAGGAAACGCAAGACGCCGTCCTTGTCGCCCACTCCGGAAACTATGTCGATTTTCTTCCCCACGGTTACCGCCAGAAGCCGGGCGTCGGGATTGTCGGCTGGGTATCGATGTACGGAGAGAAAATCCTTGCGAACGACGTTTCACTCGAGGCACGGTACCTTGCGTTCGCCTACCACAATACCAATTCCGAACTCGCTCTCCCGATCAAGGTGGGGACAGACGTCGTCGGCATCCTGAACGTCGAAGATACCAAACTGCATGCGTTCGACGAGACGGACATGATGGTCCTTGGCACTCTCTGTGATCAGCTCGGGAGCGCTATTCACAACGCGACGTTGTACAACGAGATCAAAGAATCCAACAAAAAACTTCTCGAGTTAGACAAACTGAAGTCGGATTTCGTCGGCATCGTCTCTCACGATTTTCGAACTCCCCTCTCGAGCATCATGCTTGCCGCCAAATCCCTCGTCAAAAAGGATGTTGCGGAGACCAACCAGCATCTGAGGGAATACCTCAACA
>CAYYHS010000476.1:0-2839 GCA_964471785.1 uncultured Chitinophagaceae bacterium | reverse complement strand
TATCCGAAACAAACGAACCTCCAAAATGTCTGACCGTGAGCTTGATTCTTCGGGTCCCATTCTCCATCGGTGCCGGGGATTTAAAGGTAACTAAATTTGTCGTTTGGTTGAATGCCGAAGGGAGAAGCGAATACGAGGTCGAGTCAATCCAGATCTGCATTGATGCTGAATCGACAACACTGCCAACCGCCGGATACACATATGCACTTATCGTCGGACGAGTTTGATGTATGGTGCCGGATGTCGTATTAGGAAGAAGGTAAATAATTGTTGGACTGTTGACGTAGAGAATGGAATTATTGTTGTCAGCGGAATTCTGGCGCGGGTTCAGAGGATCGGGCAACCACCCTGTGGAAGTTCCGTTCTCGTTGATCTTGTATTCGTAAGCGCCGGGTATTCCCCCTCCCGTCATCCCTCCGACCTTCAATCGAACCGTCTTCCACCATCTTCCTGTCACCGGATCCTTTGTCATTTTGGAAGGATCGCTCGAAGGGATGACTCCCCTTACGTTGTGTCCCCAACCGTTAAACTCACCCGGGAGAAATACTGCAGTGGGGTTAGATTGTGTGGTGTAATAAAATGTCACATCGACGCTATCGGTCTGCCCGAACGCCACCGACAGAGTCCCCATCAACAGCCCTAACGCACAGAATATCCGATTCATGAGGTTACCTTCCTAGTATTGTTGGTTGGCGGGAGATTCAACTGAATGGCCTGGCTCATTTCTGCAATTACAAATCACCTAACTGCAACTCCACCAATCTATCCGCTCTTAGTCCGAATCGCAGCCGGACTGCAACGGCTGTCTCATCGCTTTATCTCATTGATTCTATTTGACAACTTGTTCCAGTTTTCTCTGAAGAACCAGTGCATCGGGATATTGAGAATTCAACGAGAGCGCTCGATTAACCGATTCAAGAGCCGAACGGTAATTCTCCTCTTGCACATACACGCCCGAAAGATTATACCAGACCTGGGGATCTTTTCCGTCAAACCGAATGCTCTGATTCAAATACTTCTCCGCCGCCGCAATTTGATTCCGGAACAAACTTATCGTTCCCAGCCATTTCGTACTGTAAGCATCGGGTTCAATTGCAATTCTCTTCATCAAAAAGGTGTACGCTGCATCATAATCTTTCTTTTCCAGCAACGCAGTTGCGGCGTAATCGTAATACTCAGTAACGATTGGATATTGATTGATAAGGCTGTTCATGGTTAGCGTGAATGACGGCATATCATTCTTCAAGACGTACCATTCTGCGGCTTTTTTGTGCGCAACACTCCACTCTGTTCTATCCTCAACCAAACTAAAAGCAATCGAATCGATATGATCGTTTGGTCGGAGCAGGACGGCGTCGGGGATCTTATTTTTCTTGGCAATATACGGCCAATCATTTTTCAAAAGTTGAATTCTGTATCTGCCGATCACAGAGTCCAGCCGTCCGAACGGAAAAGAGGCGACGGTGCTGCTGTCCTGCTGCCGGTTGCTGAGGGCCAACGGCTTCGTTGAAGGGAGGTTGCCGTTCTTCTCCATCTCAGAATAATAAAGGTCCCCGATAAACTGATATCCCCGGAGGGTTGGATGAAGGTGGTCGGTCATCAGCTCGTTTCCAACTACGTGAGACGGGCTTTGGGCGTCGAAGGCAGAATCAATATTCACTATGGGACAGCCGTACTGGCCTCCCAACTTCACAATATCAAGATTAATTTCGGTCGGTGCCCTGAATCGCAATGCGTCGAGGTCTTTTGCATAACGGAAGAGCGAGTCCGCTGTTCTCAAATCACCATGGCCAAGCGATACTTGAGCTTCTTTAAAGACTGTGTCAGCGCTGGGCAGTAATCCCTCTTTGATCGAAACAAAAGGAGGCTGATCCCTTAAATTACAGGCCAGCGTGCCGAGAATCACAGGAACGTGGTTTCTCGAGGCCATCTGGAGGATCTCGCTTAGATTTCCTTCAAATTGCTCAATCCCCCTTCTGTAAACATTGGAATTCAATCCAATATACTGATCGTGGGCCATCCGGGCCATGAGAGTTCCAGACGGAGGTTCTCTGCTGCCGGATATCAATCCTGCGGCACTTCCAATAATATTCCTAACGAGTTGAAAAGTCTTGTAGTCTTCGAGCGCAATCACAAGATTGACGAGACCACGGGAATCGCCCAACGACTCTATGGACCCCGCTCCGAGTGCTCCGTAGTATTCATTATGACCCGCGTACATAAGGATCAAGTCTGGTTTCTCGCGAAGAATCCCCGGAAACAGATCGCGCATCGCGTAGCTGCTGATGGCAGTCATGCTGCAATTTACAACTTCGATCTTTGAATTTGGGTACACAAGACTTAATCGCTGTTGCAGGTATCTGGAAAAAGAACCTGTCGGGAGAAACGGGTATCCGGCCCCGCTGCTTTCTCCGAGAACGAATATTCTGAAAGCGTTCGGCTGCTTGACCTCATCAAAGATGTCGCCGTTGGAATAGGGTACGCTCTGAATATCATGAAAATATTTGTGCGCGATTCCGGGATTCAGCACATACTTCCCGGCGATCGGGTTGACCCACTGCGTGTAGTCATTGCCGTACTTGAAAATCCTTAGCCCGGTTTCCAACAGAACAAAAAACAAAACCGGGATAAGAAGTGACACGACATAAAACATGCGCCTGGGGGGCCGTGCATGATCCGGCGCCGGAGCCTTTCGTATTTTATCCTTGGGACTCTTCACTCGTCTCTATGTCTGTTGGCTCCCGTATGTGCGATACAGGGAGTAAAATGTTTACCTAATTAAGAAGTCCCGATCCGTCTCTTATTGACCCTTCAAGACCTTAATCTCGTATGGCTTGAG
>CAYYHS010000475.1:0-2846 GCA_964471785.1 uncultured Chitinophagaceae bacterium | reverse complement strand
CGGGAAAGGCCGTTGGCAAGATCCAGGTATCTTCACTCATTGCGGGAGATGTCACATCAGAATTAGCTACGTGCACCAAGACCAAAGGGGAGATTCCGGTGGACAACTTCGCAGAATTCTTCATCGAAGAAAAATGAACAAACGGAGAAAAATAATGAAAATATTATTCGCTTTACTAGCCACATTCATGTTTGTGTCCTGTGGCGGGTATAACACGACCACAACTCAGAAGACGGAAAAAGGTTTTCTGAAATTCAACGGGAATATTGATCAGGTAAGAATTTTGATTGATGATAGTGAATTATCGAAGAGTGAGAACAAAGACGCTGTCTATCAAGTGAAGCCCGGTAATCATGAGGTTAAAATATTCCGAAATGGGCAGCTTATTGTCGATAGGACATTGTTCATCGACGATCAAGTTACTATGGAGGTAGATATACCATGAAAAACATAATTATTTGTCTGTTTTTTCTTTCTCTTCTTCCTAGCTGTGCTCCCCAACCGTTGTTCTACTGGGGCGATTATTCCGAGACGCTCTATGATTACAAAAAAAATCCGGATGAGAAAACCCTGGATGCACACAAAAAATCTCTTCAAGATATTGTTGACCAGTCATCCAAAATGGACAAACGGGTTCCCCCCGGTGTCTACGCTGAATATGGATATATCCTTCTAAAGGAAGGGAAAGATCAAGATGGGTTGGTGTATCTAGACAAAGAACAGGCGCTCTACCCCGAATCAACGGTCTTCATCCAGCGCATAAAAGATGAAATGCAGCGAGGTAAGAAATGAAAAATCTATGGCTTCTCAATGCTACGGTTATGACTATTGTCTTTGCAGGGTGTAACCCGCAAATAACAAAGCAAGAGTTTGCACCGAAGATGTATTCCGAGCATCCTCTCTCAATTGTCGTTCTCCCTCCAATTAATAACTCTACGGCTGCCGATGCAAAGGAGTACTATACCACAACCATCGCGGAGCCGCTGACAAATTGCGGTTATTACGTTTTCCCGCTGGAAGTTGTGAACGATGTGCTTAAGCAGGAGGGGCTCTTCGATACCGAGACCATGATGAACGTTCCCCCCCAGAAATTCAGGGAATTCTTTGGAGCCGACGCTGTGCTCTTTGTTACAATTGAGCAGTGGAACACGTCCTACTTGATTACCTCTGGCAGCGTGACAGTGAAAATAAGATGTGTATTGAAATCGACCACTACGGGTGAAGTGCTCTGGTTTTATGATGATACCATCACTGTTGACACGTCAGGTGATAGTGGTGGAGCCGGAGGGTGGGCCGGTTTGATCACGAAGGCTGTCACAACGGCAATCAAAACAGCAGCAACCGGCTACGTTCCGTTGGCACGCAAGGCGAACGAACAGATACTTCTTGCGATTCCATACGGAAAATATCATAAATCATATAATACGGATGGGCAAATGAAAATTGAGAAAAAAACAAATCCGGAAAAGAAGTAGAAGAGAAGTTTTCATTTGTGAGCAATGCATCTTGAGGGGGAGATATTAGCGCATGCCGATGCTGGGAGAGGTTTTATGTTTTCTATCTTACAAGAATGAAGAATGCCTTGAACGATCACAATGGCTATGTCGTTTATTGTAGAGACAATCATCCTATTGGAGTGGTTTCCTCAAATGGTGAGAGGACTGCCATTTGCAGTTTGAACGACATACCAAAAAACTTTGCACGTCTCCTGATCGCGATAGAAGACAGAAGATTCTACAGTCACACTGGTATCGATCCGAAAGGCATTGCACGAGCCATCAAGGCAAACATTAAGGCAAGAAGAATTGTTCAGGGTGGTAGCACTATAACGCAACAGCTTGCAAGGAATATGCTCAGGGATAATAGGCGGACTTTTTCAAGGAAATTGAAGGAAGTTCTGCTCACGATCAGCATCGAACAGGAGTTTTCAAAGGCGGAGATACTTGAATCATACTGCAATAAGGTATATTGGGGGAGAAACATCTACGGCATAAGGGCAGCAAGCCTTGAATATTTCGGGAAGGAACCTTTCAACCTTACCACATCGGAGGAGATGATTCTGATAACCTTACTAAGGGGGCCGAATTTCTACCTGGGAAACGAAGAACATTTTCAAAAACGCTACTTTCTGTTGAACAAGACACTCCGCGTGAATAAGACGCTTTCCTCAAGAAAATATGCGAAAACCAAGAGATCCCGTGTTCGGCTTAAGGTGAATCACCTTCAGGTGTATGGACACCATACGGTCCCATTCATTGCACAACAAATTGATCGAAATGGGCACCTAATAGTGAGCACATTAGATGAACGTGTTCAAAACGAGGCAAAAAACTACATTTCGAGGTGCAAATACCCTACGACACTGGTTTGCATCGGCGATGGACAGGTCAGAGCTGCTGCCAGCTCGTTCGGTTCGGATTATCCCTTCACCTTTCGAGGAAATGTTGGTTCAACACTTAAGCCATTCATCTATAAATTTCTGAGAGAAAATGGATTAAGAAGCGATAGTCTGATTTCCACGCAGACTACAATTGATCTGCCATGGAATATCCGAGAAGTCGACCCTGTCGCAAAGCCATCTATTACTCTAAGGGATGCGCTGATGCTGTCGAACAACAATGCGTTCGTAAACGCGTCCTGTGCGGTTGGCATCGAACAAGTCCAGTCCTTCTTAGCAACGACTCTCAAATTACCCCGAGAGGATATTGTTCCGTCAAGCATCCTCGGCGCAACAGTCGGCGGGATTAGCCTCTATGAATTAGCAAGTGCTTATTACAGATTTTTCATTGACGATGGTGAGGACACCATCAAGCAAGAGTGTGTCTCCATCAAAAGAAATAGCTCGT
>CAYYHS010000474.1:0-2846 GCA_964471785.1 uncultured Chitinophagaceae bacterium | reverse complement strand
CGATATCTGCCTTCTTCGCAGTAGCAACTGCCTCTGTGATGAGCTTTCGGTTTTCTTCCGGATCCGGGAGGGTCACGAGGTCCTCTTCCCACGCTCCGCCGACAGTATTCTTGCATCCTTCACTATAAAGGATGGTCCCATCGTTCCCCATTTTTGTCTTGATGCCCTGGAGCACCGAGGTAAAGTACTTTGGCTTGCCGCTGTACCCGCCGAGCAATCTGCGGTCCGCATTCGGTCCGATCACTGCCAACGTCTTCCCGCTTTTCTTCGGGAGAGGGAGGAGATTGCGGTCGTTTTTCAGAAGGGTGATTGTCTCATGGGCGGCACGGAGGGCAATTTTTCTATTATCTTCGATCCTTCGATCGTGCTTGCCGGCATCCGGCGTAACGTACGGATCGTCGAATAATCCAACCAAGAACTTGTACTCCAGGAGTGCCGCCACCATTTCATCGATCGCAGCTTCAGAGACAACTCCCTCGTGCACAAGCTTGATGAGATTGGGATAGCAATCCGGGTCGGGGAGTTCGATGTTCACCCCGGCATTGATCGCGAGAAGAGCGGCTTCATTTTTATCTGCCGCGACGGCATGGCTGACGCTGTCTGCTTTTCCGTTTAACTCTGTGATTGCATAATAATCCGACACGATAAATCCTTTGAACCCCCACTCGCCTCTCAGCACGTCTCGCAACAGCCATCGGTTCGCGTGCGAAGGAACTCCGTCAATTTCATTGTACGAAGCCATCACGCTCATCGCGCGCCCTTTTTTGATGACCTCTTTGAAGGGAAAAAGAAATGTGTCGCGCAATACTCGTTCGGAGAAATTTCCGGGACCGCAGTTAGATCCCGATTCGGGCTGGCCGTGAGCTGCAAAATGTTTGAGGGTCGCGATGAGATGCTTCTTGTCGGTAAACGTGCCGTCCCCCTGAAAACCTTTTACCGCCGATATGCCCATCTGGGAGACCAGATACGGATCTTCGCCGAACGTCTCCTCAACGCGCCCCCACCGGGGATCGCGTGCAACATCGACAACCGGAGTCAGAGCTTGATGGGCTCCGCGCGCACGAGTTTCTTCGGCAATAGCGGAGTAGATATCTTCGACGAGCCGCGGATTGAACGTCGAGGCCAATCCTATCGGTTGGGGGTAGCTCGTGGCATCTTTCGCGGCGAGGCCGTGAAGGCACTCCTCGTGAAAAATTACAGGAATGCCAAGACGCGTCTCCTCAACAAAGAACCGTTGCAAGTTGTTCGAGAGCTCGGCCATCTCCGCCGCGTTTTGCCCTCCCCCTGTATCGCTGATTCTCCCTATCTGACCAATACCATCCTTCAGGTAGTGTCCCAATTTTTTCAAGTTGAGCCGGCCCGACTCATCGAAGAGAATAGTCTTCTTCTGCCCCCAGATGCAGAGCATCTGAGCAACTTTTTCTTCGAGGGTCATGCGGCCAAGCAGATCGGCAACCCTATCGTCAACAGAGAGTTTTGGATTCTTGTAGTCGAGCAGGTCTAGCTGATCTTCGGGTGCGGTGTGAGACAGTTTTTCCATTATCGTCGGCTTCCGTAGGCACTAGAGCGGGATGCGTGCAAAAAAAAATCGGGTGATGACACGCGGCATGCGGATATCTCTATGAGAGGTTCCGGAGGAACACCCAATCTCCAGTCGTCGCGTGCGGAACCTATACTCTTTCTAATGCCGAATCATCAAAAACATAGTCTTCAATCTCTCAGCAAGAGTTGGATACGTTGCCCAACTTCCTCTTGGCACGCCAATCCTGTTTCTCTTTTTAATGGGTTAAATAACTATTGAACCGTTTCAATAGTAAATAACAAGTACCAAAAACGCAAGGAGAAAAAAAGTTATTTCCGCTTCTTCCTATCCTACAATCCAGTTTCTCCTAATTCTTGGATGGTAACTTCAACTTGGCAGAGGGCCTGGATCAGTGAACTCAGAAGACCTCAGCAATTCCCGCACCTCTCCCTTTGGAGCTTTCGTTGAGGTGAATATCAGAACTACCAGTAATTATGCACACTTGTGCGAATATGCCGGTCGTACACTGAGCGAACTTTGGCCATCGTATCTGTCGAAAGCGGCGGCATTTCTGCCGCTCCGGCATTCTGCTCTTCCTGATCCTTTCTTTTTGCACCTGGTATCGCACACGTCACTGCATCGAACATCAATATCCACCGGAGGGCAAATTGAGCAAGATTCGCTCCTGTTGGGCAAAGAGGTTTGAGTTCATCAACAGCCTTTAGGCTGGAGGCAAAGTCAACGCCGGAGAATGTTTCGCCCCGATCGAATGCCTCTCCTTGCCGGTTGAAATTGCGATGATCGTCCTCGCTGAACCTGGAGTCGTGCCTGAATTTTCCGGTCAGCAGGCCCGAGGCCAGCGGAACTCGCGCCAGTATCCCGACTTCTCTCTTCTTTGCCTGATCAAAAAAAAGTTCGGAGGGGCGCTGACGAAACATATTAAAGATGATCTGAACAGACTGCACGCCGGGATATTCAATCGCCTTCAGAGCCTCTTCAACCTTCTCGACACTCACGCCGTAAAAACGGATCTTGCCAGCGCTCTTGAGGTCGTCAAGTATTCCGAAGACTTCCGGCATATAATAGACTTCCGTCGGCGGGCAATGAAGCTGCAGGAGATCAAGTGCGTCGGTCTTTAAGTTCTTGAGGCTCCGCTCTACAAAGGAAGTTAAGTTTTTCCGATTGTAACCTTCGGCATTGTGCGGGCTCAGCCTTCGTCCAGCCTTGGTTGCGATGAAGAAACGCTCCGTCCGATCTCGTCGGAGTGCTGCAAGGAGCCGCTCGCTCCTCCCATCTCCGTACACATCGGCAGTGTCGAAGAAGT
>CAYYHS010000473.1:0-2848 GCA_964471785.1 uncultured Chitinophagaceae bacterium | reverse complement strand
TGAGTCGAGACAGAATCGAAACCGATGTAGGCGAAGAAGATGATCGCAGCTCCGGCAAGTACGCCAAGCGGCGCACCCCCGGATCCGGTTTGGCCGAACAAGGTATGGCCGAAAAAGCTGATTCCCGTGTATCCGTACGGTGCAAAGGGATGCCAATTTGCAGGGTCAACGTAAAAAGCTCCGACAACGATCACAAAGAGAACGATGGCAAGTTTCACAATCACCATTCCTGCATTGAACCCTGCACTTTCGCGGATCCCTTTGACAAGGATGACGGTAATGATCGCTGTGATTATAATGGCGGGAACGTCGAAGAAGGCGCCGGTAGTAAAGAACCGACCGGTATCCGGGCTGAAGTCAAACGGCGAGTTGGCAAATGCATACGGGATGTGGATGCCGAAGCTTTTCAAGAGATCCTGAAAGTGAGCTGACCACCCGTGCGCCACAGTCGAAGACCCGACAGCGTACTCCAGCACGAGATCCCATCCGATAATCCAGGCAAAGAGCTCGCCGAGGGTTGCATATGCATACGTGTATGCAGAGCCTGCAACCGGAGCCATGGACGCAAATTCGGCATAGCACAGCGCTGCGAAAACGCAAGCGACGCCGGCTGCCGCGAACGAAAGGACAAGTCCGGGACCCGCTTTGTCATGAGCTGCGACACCCGTGAGCACAAAAATTCCCGTGCCGATAATCGCTCCAACCCCGAGACTCGTGAGAGTCACCGGACCAAGCACACGACGCAGCCGGTTCTCTCCTTTCATCTCTTCGAGAAGCAACGCAAGAGGTTTCTTTGCAAAAAGATTGTTCGCCATTCAGTACGCTCCGGTTAGTGAGTGGTGTTGAAGCAAAGGACAGTCGTGGAAAATATAGCAAACGACGGGTGAAGATGCTATCTTCATACACTTCAGTTCTGCGTTCGAAGAGTCAGGTGTCACTCTTTGTATAAACATCGAAAAGATTTTTGATCTCTGCCAATCCATTTTCAATGAAATATGGAACAGCATCACCGAACGAATGAAGGATGATCACGGCGTTGACATTCGCATCTTTGATTGATGCGTTGGAAATTCGGCGCGACATTCCCTTGTTAACAGCGGAAATGGATTTATAGAATTCAACAAGGTGCTGCAATTCCCAATCCGGCTGTTTCCCTGCGCGCATGGCAAGGAATTGGCCCGTAAGGTATGTGGAGACTGTCCGAAACATCGTCTCGGTCGGCGTCGCAAACGGCAGATGGAACCGCACCATCGGGCGAAGCTTGTCCATCACGGGACAATTGCTCGTCACCATGTAGATGCCGATGATCGAGCTTAGTCCCTTCTGGAGCGTCGTATCTTTGACGTACGTGCGTTCCGGAGTTTCGACGGTGACATGAGTCCGCTCGTGCGAGACAGAGTCTTTAAACTCTGTCACGATATGCGAGAGGTTCACCGCCACAGGACAGTACTCCGTGTGTTCCGCAAGAGGGCAGTGATTACACGGGAAAAAACTCAATCTCGTCCATTCCGGTTTCGGCAAATCCTTATCATGAATTAACTCAAGGGTCGAAGCATCGAGCGCGATCTCGAACACCTTGGGATCTCTGTTCTCAAAGCTAAAAGTATATTTGTACCGAACCGGTTCGGCTGTTGGCTTTTGAATCATGTGCTCCTACGTGCGGGTGACTCTTCGACGGTGAGGGTGAATACTACAAATCTATATCCTCGACGTTTATCAATAGGCTACGCGTTTATGGGGAGCGTGAAACTGAACGTGCTTCCTTTGCTAACTTCCGATTCGGCCCAGATGGTGCCGCCGTGCGCTTCGACGATGTGCTTTGAAATTGCGAGGCCAAGGACGGTCGTTTTCAAATCGCTTGGTTTCGCGGTCAGCTGCTCTTTGTATTTGTTGAACACCAGGGGGAGTTCATCGGAGCGAATGCCAACGCCGTTGTCCTTTATGGCAAACAAGATGTACTGTCTCTTCTTCCCTAATTCTTCGCGCGTAATTTTCGAAACGGTGATCGCAATGGTTCCTTCCCGCAGCGAATACTTAATCGCATTATCCAGGATGTTGTTGATGACCTGCGCTAGTTTGTCAAAATCAAAATCCAATGTCGGGAGGTTCTTGTCAATCTTCTTTATAATTTTTATTTCCTTCGACTTGGCGAGTATTTCATAACGTGCGCACATCATTTCGGTGAAGATGGCGATGTCGAGCGGTTTCCGTTCAAGCGTCACCAGCCCTGCCTCAAATTGAGAAAGGTCGATCATTTCCTTAACACGCTGCGTCATCTTCTCCGTCAGTTCTCCGGCATAACGCAGCAACACTGCCTGTTCTTTCGAAACATGCCCGGACTTGCCTTCGACAAGGTGTTCGACGGTCGAATTAACGGTCGTGAGCGGCCCGAGAAGGTCATGGAAAAACGTCGACATGTAGCGCTGCTGGAGTTCGTGGTAAGCTCTCTCCGAAGTTTTTGCGCGGAGGGTCGACTTGACACGGGTGACGAGCTCGGTCATCTCGATAGGCTTCACGAGATAGTCCTTCGCCCCTTTCTTCAGACATTCAATTGCCGTTGAAAAATCGGCAAATCCCGTCAGCATGATAATCTCTGTCGAGGGGTAGTCCTCCGTGATGTGGCCAAGAGTCTCGATCCCGTCCATGTTTGGCATGTTGATGTCGAGAAGCACCAGATCCACCGGAGCTTGTTTCAGCGCCTCGAGCGCCTCCTCTCCGTCTTTTGCGACTCGGACATCAAAGTCGGCTCCTTGCAGGCGCAGCTTCAACGTCAACCGAAGGCTGTCTTCGTCGTCTACTACGAGGATTCTATCTTTCATACGGATTCACTCTAAAGTTGAATTAGTTC
>CAYYHS010000472.1:0-2849 GCA_964471785.1 uncultured Chitinophagaceae bacterium | reverse complement strand
CGATCGAACTCGACCGACAGCAGGTCATACTTCGTCTTCGAGTATTGGAATCCGGCGTATGCCGTCCCCTCGATAAAATAATCGAAGGAGTGGATACCAAAGTAGTGCCTGTGTGTCGGATCGGTGTGAGCCTGGCGGTGAGGAAAGAAGGGAACGATGACGATCACCTCCGCGGACGGCTTCGCGATGCGATGGAGTTCTTCCATCACCTTTACAACATTGTCAAGATGTTCTATAACGTTGTCACAAAATATTTCATCAAATGAGCTGTCGGGGAATGGATAAGGAAATTGATTGAGATCGTGGATAATATCGGCGCTCGAACGGGGATTGACGTCTATGCCTACGGCACCCGGGCGTTTCCGTAGTCCGCATCCAAAGTCAAGCACAGTTCGTGTTCCCGCGGCGGCTGCAACGGGCTCCTTCATGGCGGGTTTGCGAGCTCGACCCACCGCGCTTCTCTTCTTTGCTTTCATTGTCGCTTCTCAGTCCAAAGTTTCTGGCTCATCCGATTTTCTTTCTTCTGTTGAGATATTGAAAAAGCGCTGTGTCGAAGGGGGTGGAGGTGTCGAGGAGAATATAGTCGATATGATTCTCGCGGCATTCCCGTTTGTAGTGTTCGAGAAACGCGTTCATTTCCCGTTGGTACTCCCGCCGAATATGATACGGCTGCGTCGATATTTCTTCCGAGGTTTCCAGATCTTTAAAGACGGCATCTCCGCCGAAGGCAAAGGACCGTTCCAGCGGGTCGAGTACCTGCATCACAAGGACGTCGTGATGATGGTGGCGAAAATGGCGCAAGGCGGTCATCACAACGGCGGGGTCATCCAGCAGGTCGCTGACGACAATGACAAGCCCTCGGCGCGAAATCCGTTCCGCCATTTTGTGGAGCGCTTTTGCCGTACCGGTTGAACGTCCGGCCGATAGGTTTTCGAGTTCGACGAGAATTCGACGGAGGTTTGCCTTCGTTGCATGCGGCGGAAGCGACAATCGAATATCCGCATCGTAGACGGTCAAACCCACGGCATCGCGTTGCTGAACCATGAGATATGAAAGCGCCGCAACGAGATACGAAGCATACTGAAGCTTCGAGATTCTCCTTCCTGCCTGCCCCTTGCCTGATTCCGACGCGAATGACATCGAAGCGCTTGCGTCGAGGATGATGTGTGACTTGAGGTTGGTTTCTTCCTCGTACTCTTTGATGTAATAACGGTCTGTTTTCCCGAAGACCTTCCAATCGATGCTCCGGATCTCATCCCCCGGCATATATTGCCGGTGTTCGGCAAATTCCACGCTAAACCCGTGATAGGGACTCTTGTGCATTCCGGTAATGAATCCCTCAACCACCATGTGCGCACGCAGCTCCATGTTCGCCAGTTTCGAGACGACATCGGGCTGAAGATATTTCAATGACGGTTCCACGCGTTCGATGCCTACTTCTTCTTGGATGATTTCTTCGATTTCTCGTCCAGATTTTTCTTCATGGCGATAATCTCGTCCGGCGTCTTTCCCAAATTGTCAAGCTCGAATGTTGCCGAGGCAGCGAGTTCGTGATTCGGAAATTTCGCTAGAAACGCATTGTATGCTACCCGAGCGCTATCAACCATTTGAAGATTATTATTATAGATAAACCCGATGACAAACATTGCCACGGGAGTCGAATTGAGGTCCGGATACTTGGTGGCAAATGCATGGTAATAGTTAACCGCTGCCGCGTAATTGTGCGTTGCGTTCTGGGAAATGTCGCCCAGCATGTACAACGCTGCCGATGCATCCTTTCCGTCTGGATATTGTTTAAGCAGCGTTTGGCAAACCTGAATTGTGGAATCGTAGTTCCCCCTTGCACGGGTCTCCTCCACTTTTTGCCAGAGTTGGTCTTCAGAGAGTCTTGCACAGCCAGGAAGAACGATGCCGAGGGCGATAATAAAATAAACTATAGACTTCATACAAGATCCTTTGGAATGAGTGAGAACCATTTTGCTTGAAACAAATCCGCATTCGGTCGTGCTGAACGAGTCCCGCTAAACCGGGACGAAGTAAATGCCAAAGGCATCCCTTCGGGAGAATCCATTCATGGACATTAGCATGGATCCTTCGTGGAGTTTACCCCGCTGAAGAGCGGGGTTCAGGATGACACTACGCGGCAATTCTGTAATAGCCTCTATTCTTTTCTTCTCATGACAGCTGCAAAGAAACCGTCTGTATTATGGACGTGCGGCTTAAGCCTAAAGTACTTTTCCTGCCCCAAAGATTCCAACATATATCTCTTGAGTATCTCCGCCGGTACGAGAAGTTCGAACTGCGGATGGCTTTCAAGAAACTTCTCCACGACACCTTCGTTTTCGTCTTTCATCGTTGTGCATGTCGCGTACACTAACCGCCCGTTTGTTTTGACGCACCGCGCATAGTGAGTCAGAATGCCTAGTTGTTTTACCTGGAGCTCGGCAACGGCCTCGGGCGTCACCGACCACTTTGTTCCGGGGTTACGGCGAATGGTGCCGAGTCCGCTGCACGGCGCATCCACGAGCACGTTGTCCGCCGTTCCAAGAAGGTCGTCGGGAAGATGCCCCGCCTCGACAACCCTTATCCGGATGGTGTCGACGCCGCTTCGCTTGATGCGCTTGCGCAGCCCATCCAGTCTGTACGCGTTCGTATCCAGGGCATAAATGGCGCCTCGATTCTTCATGATGACCGCCAACGCGAGAGACTTTCCCCCGCCTCCCGCACATGCATCGACCACCTTGGAAGTCGGTTTTGGATCGACCAGCAACGAAAGAATCTGGCTTCCCTCATCCTGTACTTCAAAATAACCTTTTTGAAATGCTTCGAGGGAGAAGATATTCATTCTC
>CAYYHS010000471.1:0-2854 GCA_964471785.1 uncultured Chitinophagaceae bacterium | reverse complement strand
ACGTACGCTTTCGATATCAACGACGATTGTATGAACTGACGGAGGTTATGGTCGAAGAAAGGTTGGGTAGAGAACGGAATTGCCACTGCTGCCACGTGCATTCATCTTCTCCGGTTGAAACACATTGTTAAGCGATCGGGCGCCGAGTTGGTACTCAGCGCCAGCCGAACAAATGTAGAAAGTTTCGATGGGGAAATCAAATGGCAGGCAGACTAATCATGCATCGCAGCCACGGTTAGGCGGATCGCTTCATCTTTCGAAATCCGATTACCCCTTCGCGGTCCAAAACAATTTCTACACTGTCCCCGTCGGAGAATTCCCCCGCAAGAATTCGTTCGGAGAGAACGTTGACTATATGCTTCTGAATGACACGCTTCAACGGGCGGGCTCCAAAGCTTGGATCATACCCGAGCTTGGCGAGCCACTCCTTCGCCTCCTCCGAGACAGAAAGTGTCATACCCTTCTGCGCCAGCAACAAAGCGAAACGGTGAAGCTGGAGATCGACGACCTTTTTGATGTCGTTTCTCGACAGCGGCTTAAAGAGAATAATCTCGTCCACTCGGTTAAGAAATTCCGGGCGAATTGATTGTCGCAGCATTTCGAATAGCTTGGCCCGCAGTTCTCCGTGAATTTGTTCCCAGTCTTCGTCTCCCTCCAGACCAGTTAGTTTTTCCTGGATCAGATGAGATCCCAGGTTCGACGTCATAATAACGACAGTGTTTTTAAAATTAACGGTTCTCCCCTTTGAATCGGTCAACCGGCCGTCATCGAGCATTTGCAGCAGCACGTTGAACACCTCAGGGTGTGCTTTTTCGATCTCGTCCAAGAGCACGACCGCGTACGGCTTGCGTCGAACAGCTTCCGTCAACTGGCCTCCCTCCTCGTAGCCAACGTACCCAGGGGGCGCTCCGATCAAACGAGACACGGAGAATTTTTCCATGTATTCGCTCATATCGATGCGTATGATTGCCTCCTCATCGTCAAAGAGCACCTCCGCCAGCGAACGGGCAAGCTCTGTTTTGCCAACGCCGGTGGTACCAAGAAAGATGAACGATCCGATGGGACGCTTCTCGTCTTGCAGTCCCGCACGGCTTCTGCGGATGGCATCACTCACCGCCTTTACTGCTTCCTCCTGGTCCACCATTCGCTCATGGATTTTCTCTTCAAGATGTAGCAGTTTGATCCGTTCGCTCTCCAGCATGCGCGTCACCGGGATGCCTGTCCACTTGGAAACAATTTCCGCAATATCCTCCGCGTCAACTTCTTCCTTCAGCATCTTGTGGACTTTTTGGATGTCGGCGAGTTTGGCAGTTGCCGCTCTGATCTGTTTGTCGAGATTTGCCAGGACTCCGTACCGCAATTCGGCTACCTTCGCCAAATCGCCCTCGCGCTCTTTTTTATCTGCTTCGGCGCGGGTCTGTTCGATCTGTTCTTTCATCGAGCGGATCTTTTGTATCAACTCCTTTTCATTTTGCCAGTGTGCCTTTAACTCACTCCTATTCTGGTTCAAGTCTGCCAGGTCATGTTTGATTTGAGCCAAGTGGTTTTCGATCGCAACCCTGTCCGCGTCGTCCGCATATTCCGCCGTTCGTTCGCGCTTCACAGCCTCGGCTTCGATCTCAAGCTGCTTAATCTTCCGTTCGAGGTGATCTAATTCTTCGGGCATCGAATCGATCTCGATGCGCAGCCGAGATGCTGCCTCGTCTACAAGATCAATTGCCTTATCGGGAAGGAACCTGTCCGAGATGTACCGGTGACTGAGCTGTGCCGCCGCAACGATTGCCGCATCCGTAATCCGGACTCCGTGATGCACTTCGTAGCGGTTGATCAACCCCCTGAGGATCGAGATCGTATCTTCGACACTCGGCTCCTCGACAAGAATCGGCTGGAATCGCCGTTCGAGAGCAGGATCTTTTTCGATGTACTTTTTATACTCGTCCAACGTGGTTGCACCGATCGCTCGCAGATCCCCGCGGGCGAGGGCCGGCTTCAGCATATTCGATGCATCGACCGCTCCCTGCGCGGCTCCAGCACCCACAAGGGTATGAAGTTCATCGATGAAAAGAATGATCTGACCGTTTGAATCTTCAACTTCCTTCAAGACCGCTTTCATTCGTTCCTCGAACTGCCCGCGGAAACTGGCGCCGGCAATCATCGCCGCCATATCGAGCGCCACGATGCGTTTCGTCTTGAGACTCTCCGGTACATCACCTTGTATGATTCTGTGTGCAAGTCCTTCGGCAATAGCCGTCTTACCGACCCCTGGTTCACCGATGAGTACGGGGTTGTTCTTCGTCCGTCGAGAGAGTACCTGCAGAACACGCCGGATCTCCTCGTCCCTGCCGATCACCGGATCGAGCTTGCCCTTGCGGGCCTGCTCGTTCAGGTCCCGACCGAATTTCTCGAGCGCCTGAAATTTATCCTCAGGATTCTGGTCCGTCACCCGTTGAGACCCGCGAACATCTTTCAGCGCTTTGAGCACGCTATCCCGGGTGACGCCCTGGTCGAGGAGCAGTTTTGCGCCATTATTTTGTTTTTGCTCGAGAAGCGCGAGCAGCAGGTGTTCTGTGCTGACGAACTCATCCTTCAGCTGTTCCGCCTCCTCGCGTGCTCGATCGAGCAACTTTTGCATCGTGGCCGAAACGTACTGCTGAGTTGATCCCTGTATCTTGGGAAGCTTTTCGACGATCTCGTTGATCTTTATCTTAACATAGTCAACGTTCGCGCCGAGCTTCTGCAAAATGGGAGTGACGATACCTTGTGCATCCTGCACCAACGCGGCGAGGAGATGCTCCGGTTCAATTGACTGGTTGCCGTAACTCGACGCAATCTCTTGTGCGTTTTGAACAGCTTC
>CAYYHS010000470.1:0-2858 GCA_964471785.1 uncultured Chitinophagaceae bacterium | reverse complement strand
CTAACCATAGGAGAAAAAAATGAAAGCAAGAATGGTACTCTGCTTGTTTATTGTTTTAGTGATGGCAAGCTTATCGAGCCGAGCGACGGCTCAGGTAATAACGGTCGGTGATACGACCTGGATCTCCGGCTCCGATTTTGCGGGTAATGGATTCATCGGAGAACTGGACAGCACTATCAGCAATGATACTACCGCCGCCGGTTTGCGAAAGAATGCAAAGACGGTTTACGCCCTCTACGAGGGTCAGGTCTATTACCAATTAACGCCGATCTATTATAACAATCCGACCGGAACACTGACAATCGTCGGCGTCCCCGATCCTAAAAAGCCATCCGCACATGCAAAACCGATCATCTTATTGCAACCCACCGGGACCACAGACGTACCTGCGAGTAAAGTCTATGGCAGCATTAAGATGGTAAATATTCACTACCAGGTTATGGAATTGGATGGAAACCTCCAATCCGAACTTTTCTATTGCGGCACGGCGAACAAACATCCACAGTCGTTGATCATTGACAACTGTTTGTTCGAATTCAGCAACACGGACATCTTCGATTGCACGAATGAACCGAACGCAATTGGTGGCTGGCCGTACGGAGCAAAGATCTTCATCACCAACTCCTACTTCCGTAACATGTTCGAGCCGGGTCAGTGGTGGAGTTCACGTGTTTTCCAATGCAAGCATCCGATGGACACGCTGTGGGTTGAGAACGTCACCACGACGAGCGGCGGCCTCACGTTCCTACAGCAGAACGAGCTGACTGATTTCGCGTATTTCAACCATAACACGATCATCAACAACAAGAAATACTGGCTCCTCTCTCCATACCACCGCAATTTCTACGTCACCAACAATATTTTCGTCAACCAGAACTGGGTTGGTGAGGATACAAACGTGACGAACAGCGGCCAGGACCCGGACAAATTATTCATGAGCACGGTCAACGTCGACACGAACAATGCCACCAACGGGCTGGTCGTAGAGGCAAATTACTATGTTGGAGATTCAGCGCACTATTCACCGGTGCTGGCGCTCAACAAGTTACAGTGCTATATTTCCAACAACATAGTATTTAACGACCCATTGGTCATCAACGGTTACTATACCAGTGCAACGTACGTTATACACGATACAAGCGGTACTGCGGTGACTCCACGTATACCTTCCTATATTGGATGGTATTATCCGGGAGCCCAAATCGTAGGAAATATACCGGGTGAGTGGATGAACTCCCGCACAGCGGCGTTATTTAATGCCTACAAGCCGCCGACCTGTGGGATGATTGAAGAGCACACCACGACGCCGTCAACACAACCCTTTGCATACGGTATGTCTGCAAGCGTTGTGACTGCGATGGCGCAATGGAATCAACATCAATACAGCGACACTAGGTTCGCTACTCCGACGCCGCTTCTTACCGCTACCTCGTACATCTATGGTGACTACGATCCGAAAACACTTCCCGGTATTATTGGTGGAGCGAAAGTAGACAACATCACTAACGCCACCGCAATTGGAGCTAGTGATCAGGTCGGAATTTCGAAGTTCACCGATCTCACCGAGAATTTCGCCCAGTCGACCCTTTCCACAAATGACGGGTTCCCGATCGGATCGTTAATTTGGAACGATGCGACGAACGCATCCTACGCGGCAGCACACTCCAACGAACTTGCAAGAATTGTTGGCGCGTATCTTGCTGCAGGCGGACTGAATGGTGTGAAGGCAGAGCCAGTCATAGCGACGACGTTCAACCTTTCACAGAATTATCCGAATCCGTTCAACCCGACAACGCAGATCCAATTCTCACTGCCGGCACAATCGACAGTTGAATTGAAGGTCTTCAACGTTCTGGGTCAGGAAGTGGCCACGCTTATTCATGGCAGCCTCGCCGCCGGATTGCACACTGTTAACTTCGACGCACGTAACCTCGCCAGCGGTCTGTATATTTATCGGCTCTCCGCAGGCAACTTCACGAGCGTGAAGAAGATGATGCTGTTGAAGTAATCGGATCTGTCTGGTTTTTCTTTCAGATCTGTGATGGTTCCGAGAAGGCGGCTCGCGTGAAAACGGAGCCGCCTTCTCTATTTGAAGCAGAATGAAATTGAAGAATGAATCGGTTCAATACGGCGGAGTAGGTCTGCGGATACAATGTTCGGATCAAAGTGTGGAGAGCCTAAAAATTCCATTGCACGTCATGATTATTTCCCCACACCGTCTCTATGATGCTTGAATAAGTCTTTCCGGTTCACTACATTCTTGCGGCGCAGGGTAGCCTTCATCTTTTTGTGGTGTGCGATTTTTCCGCCCGTCACTTCCAGGACTCCCTCACCGGATCATATCTCAAGACCCAAGCTCTGTGTACACCCTCCCGTTCATACGGATACATTAAATCGTAAATAGCATCATGAGGAGAAGAACAATGGCAATTGGCACTTCTTATACTCGCAGCAGACTTGTATACGCTTTTCTAGCAATGACATTCATGCTGGCGCAATCTTTGTTTGGACAGGAAGCTGGCTCCATTAAGGGACGTGTGTTGGACCGAGAGAGCGGCGAAGCGTTGATCGGGGCAAACGTCCTGGTCGTCAACACCAGTCTGGGCGGCGCTACCAATATCGACGGGCAATTTACTATTCACGGTGTACCCGCAGGCAGGGCAACATTGAAGATCTCGTATATCGGCTACACGGCGATCACCGTCGAGGTTACGATCACGGACAATTCGACATTGGAACAAGATTTTCGTTTGACGGCCCACGCGCTAACGGGCGAGACGGTCGTCGTCACGGCTCAGGCGCGAGGTCAGATGGCCTCCATCAATCAGCAACTGGCGTCCAACTCGATTATCAACGTG
>CAYYHS010000469.1:0-2859 GCA_964471785.1 uncultured Chitinophagaceae bacterium | reverse complement strand
ATTTGTAAGGGGTCATTACAGCATTCGATTCGTGGAAAGATATTTTAATTCAACAGATATAACTCCTGACATTGACGTGGAAAAAGTGGCTTCATTTATAGCGGCATCTATGTCTCAATCGAATGACAACGGTTTGAGGATAGCGAAGAGTGCTGAAGTAACTCATAGCAAGTGGAAACTTGGCAGACATGAAGAGTGAGTTTTGAAATCCGTGAATTCACGTATCGGAGAGAGGCAGTACACATGGACCTTCAACGACGACGGGACATGTTTGTGCAACGGCAAGCCAGCCGCGATCGAGATGCGGGCAGTTTCGCAAAACCGGATATCGGTGCTTGCCGAAGGTACGTCATTCGACGCCGCAGTAACCGTTTGTGGTTCGTCTTACGAGATTCTCATCAACGGATTTCTCTTCAAGGTCGAAGTTGAGACTGCTTCTAGTACGACTGCTCGGCAAATGATCGGCTTGACAAATCGGCAACCGGCAGGGGTTGAAGTTCGATCTCCAATGCCCGGCATGGTTGTACGACTCGAGGTTGGCGAAGGCTCAAAAGTTGAAGCCGGTGATGGGCTGCTTATTCTCGAAGCAATGAAGATGGAGAATGAGATCAAGGCGAAGCTGAGCGGGACGGTGAAGAAAGTAATGGTCGGCGACAAACAGATCGTCGATAAGGGTCAGTTGCTCCTAGTTATCCAATAACATGGGTTGATGATATGCCAAAAGCGACAATCGATGAACCAACAGTAACGCCTGAATTGGGATTGCAGCACGGCTTAACAGAGGAAGAATATAGTCGAATACTCGAGATCCTCGGCCGGACTCCAACGTACACTGAACTTGGCATTTACAGCGTCATGTGGAGCGAACACTGCAGCTACAAGAACTCCATTGCTCTCCTGAAGACTCTTCCACGTTCCGGCGGCAGGCTCCTGGTTAACGCAGGAGAGGAGAACGCAGGACTCGTCGACATCGGCGACGGCCTGGCGGTGGCGTTCAAAATCGAAAGCCATAATCATCCGTCCGCGGTGGAACCGTACCAGGGAGCGGCCACGGGGGTTGGAGGAATCATGCGTGATATCTTTACAATGGGAGCACGTCCCATAGCTTCACTTAATTCTCTTCGATTCGGAGAACTCACTGATCCTCAGGCGCGTCATCTTTTTCGCGGAGTCGTGAAGGGGATAGGAGACTATGGAAATAGTTTTGGGGTCCCGACCGTCGCTGGAGAAATCTATTTTGACAAGTGTTATCAAGGAAATCCGCTTGTGAATGCGATGGCGGTAGGAATCGTGGAACACTCAAAAGTTGCTTCAGCAACTGCAGTGGGAGTTGGGAACCCGGTTATGATCGTGGGATCATCGACAGGAAAAGATGGCATCCACGGAGCAACCTTTGCGTCGGAAGAGATCTCTGAGAAATCCGAGAGCAAGCGGCCGTCGGTTCAGGTTGGAGATCCTTTTACGGAAAAGCTTTTGTTGGAAGCGACTCTTGAAGTGATTAATGCCGGCCTCGTTGTCGGTGTGCAGGACATGGGTGCAGCGGGAATAACTTGTTCAACCACCGAGATGAGCGCCAAGGGAAAATCCGGAATGAGAATTAACCTTGATCTGGTTCCTGTCAGAGAATCAGATATGTCTGCATACGAGATCATGTTATCCGAATCCCAGGAGAGAATGCTTTTGGTAGTCAAGAAGGGGTGCGTGGAGGAAGTTTCACGGATTTTTGATAAATGGGATTTGCACTCGGTCGTCATAGGCGAAGTAACAGCTGACAGATTGGTCTCCGTCTCGAAGGCCGGACGCCAGGTGGCTCAAGTGCCGGCTGAATCGTTAGTCCTCGGAGGCGGTGCTCCGGTCTATTTGCGAGAATCCAAAGAGCCGGAAAACATCCGAAACGCCGAGAAGATCAACTTGGAGGCTTTGCCAATACCGGCCGACCTTACAGCGATAGTCGCCAGTTTACTCAAGTCTCCTAATATCGCGAGCAAGCAGTGGGCCTACGATCAATACGACTCTATGGTGAGGACGGGTACAAGAGTTGGTCCGGCGTCGGACGCTGCTGTTGTGAGGATCGACGGCACAAAGAAACTGCTCGCAATGAAGACTGACTGCAATGCTCGTTACGTTTATCTTAATCCAAAGCGAGGGGCAGAAATCGCTGTAGCTGAGGCAGTGAGAAACGTTGTCTGTGCAGGAGGTAAGCCGCTAGGAATTACTAATTGCTTGAACTTTGGAAATCCATACAAACCGGAGTCATACTGGCAGTTTAAGGAGGCGGTTGCAGGGATCGCCTTGGCCTGTAGGGCTCTTCGGGTACCTGTGACCGGAGGCAACGTGAGCTTTTATAATGAAGATCCGTTCGGATCCATCTATCCGACACCAGTCATTGGAGTAGTCGGCCTAATCGAAGACGAAATGGATGTTACGACAATCTCATTCAAGCATGCCGGCGACGAGGTTTTTTTGCTCGGTAAAAGCAAGGGGGACGTCAACGGAAGTGAATATCTCAAGACAGTTCATGGGCAGACCGGCAATGACGCTCCGTATTTCAACATAGACGAAGAAATTAGGTTGCACGACTGCTGCGCCGACCTAATCGAACAGAAACTCATCAACTCTGCCCATGACATCTCCGACGGTGGTCTTGCAATCGCAGTAATTGAGTCTGTGCTTGCTTCAGACGATGAATCTCAAGGATGTGATCTAAACCTCGACCACCTAAAAGGTATTCGTTCCGACTTAGTATTGTTCGGTGAAGAGCAAGGAAGGATTGTTGTATCAGCGAATCCAACGAAACGAAAGAGAATCGAAGAGCTTTGCACGCAGCGTCGGGTGGATGTTGCCGTCATCGGAAAGGTC
>CAYYHS010000468.1:0-2863 GCA_964471785.1 uncultured Chitinophagaceae bacterium | reverse complement strand
GTAACTGGAAGCGCTCTGGTCGTCGCCATCTACTCGGTCGGCTACCTGGATCGTCAGGTGTCGGACGGAAAAATCGATCCAAAACTTTTGCGTCTCTACTTTGTTCTGCTGAACCTCTTTCACTTCACGATGCTGCTCGTGCTGGTCTCAAACAATCTCGGCATCATGTGGATCGGCATTGAGGCGACGACCCTGGCAACGGCTTTCCTGGTCGCATTCTACGACCGTGAAAGCTCTCTTGAAGCGGCTTGGAAATATGTCATCATTTGCTCCGTCGGGATTACGCTTGCACTTTTCGGGATCATCCTCACGTACTATTCCGCACTCAATGTAGTACATTCCACCTCCAATGCACTCAATTGGACAACGCTAATGTCGGTAGCGCAGAAGCTCGACCCTTCGATTCTTAAACTTGCCTTCATCTTCACCCTGATCGGTTTCGGGACAAAAGCCGGACTTGCTCCAATGCACACGTGGAAACCGGATGCGTATGCAGAAGCCCCTGCGCCGATCACTGCACTTATGGCGGCCGGGTTAGTGAACGTTGCGCTCTATGCCCTTATCCGGTTCTACGTTCTTGTGAACAAAGCAGTCGGCACCACGTTTGCCCCCACGCTCCTTGTTATCTTTGGATTGCTCTCAATGGTTGTTGCTTTGCCATTCATTCTTGTACAAAAAGATGTGAAGCGCCTCCTTGCGTACTCAAGCGTCGAACACGTTGGGATTATTACTTTCGCATTGGGCTTGGGAACACCCCTTGGCTACTTTGGCGCCTTGCTTCACATGATGAACAATGCGATTGTGAAACTCGTGATGTTCCTTGCAGTCGGGAATATCCGCATTGCCTATAATTCGAAAATTATTCGACGCATTACTGGGGCAATCAAGATTGTACCGGCATCAGCGACATTGCTTCTCGTCGGGATGTTTGCCCTGACAGGGTGGCCACCCTTTGGATTATTTGTAAGTGAATTGACTATCGCTACAGCGGGATTCGGTTCCGGAAACATATTTTCGACAGTGCTCTTTATCGGCGTTGTGGCAGTGGTATTCATCGGCTTTATCTCGTATGTATCCGAAATGGTGTTTGGCGAGCCATCAACGACTGCAAGAGCCGGTGAACCAAACGTATTGAGTATTATTGTCCTCACAGGACTTCTCGTCATCTCGGTTGTTTTGGGTACGGTGATGCCAGGAGCGCTGGTCGAATTTCTTCAGAAAATTGTAACCGTGCTGAAAGGATAGGCGTGAATGGAGAATAGAAAAAAAATCAGCATCGCAATTCAAGAAGGCTATGGCCGACGCATCAGGGTCCGTGAAGGCACGGCGGAAAATGAACTCTACCTGTTTCTGAAAGACGAGCACCTTTCTGAATTGCCTGAAATTTGCTCGAACCTCTCAAAGACATTCAAGGCATTTTTTGTAACACTAATCCCGAACGATGAGCGGTCGATCAACGGGAAATTCTGCGTGTACTACGTTTTTTCAATTCCTCATGAAGATCTCTTTCTGATTCTCTGTGTCTCCGTCGACCCTCGCCAACGGGAGATTCCATCCATAAGCACTGTCATCGACGCTGCAGCCTGGTTTGAACGGGAGATGAAGGACTGGTACGGCATCGTTGCCTTTCCGAACGTCCGAAATCATGCGACCCATCCGGACTGGCCCGAAGACATCTACCCAATGCTGAAGGATTTTGATCGGGCCCGACATGTTCCCCGGGTGAAGGGTGTCTTCGACTTCAGACACGTAGAAGGGGAGGGTGTCTTCGAGATTCCGGTCGGTCCGGTTCATGCCGGCATTATCGAGCCCGGGCACTTCCGGTTTACGGTTGCCGGGGAGCCGATCATTAACCTTGATATCAAGTTGTTTTATACGCACAAGGGAACCGAAAAAATTGCAGAAGGCATGACGCCTCACCGCGCCGTATTCTTGGCGGAGCGCATATCCGGCGATTCATCCTTTGCTCACGCTCTCGCTCTATGCCATGCCGTCGAACGGCTCAGCGGAATAGAAGTTCCGAAGCGCGCTCTTGTCATGAGAACACAGCTTCTTGAACTCGAACGCCTGTATAATCACCTGGGAGATATCGGTGCACTGTTGCTTGATGTTGGATTTTCTGCTGGGGCGCAATGGGCTTTCCGCTTGAAGGAACAGATGCTTCAACTCAACGAGGTGCTCACCGGTACCCGATTACTGAGAGGCATTGCCGCGATTGGCGGAGTGCGCCGACCGATTGAGGACACGGCACACAAACGTGAGATTCTATCTCAGACGGTCGACGAAGTCAACAAGGAGTTTTTGAAACTCATTGACCTGGTGATGTCCACTGCTTCTGTCCTCGATCGATTTGAAACGACCGGGAAATTGAAACAGAAGAATGCCTCGCGTTTGGGAATGGTAGGATTTGCAGCTCGAGCTTCCGGCGTTAATCGCGACCTTCGCCGGGACCACCCGCATTGCGCATATCCGTATCTGAAGCTGACGGTGCCCGTCCATTCTGAAGGAGACGTCCTTGCACGATTCAATATTCGAGCGGACGAGGTCCGGGAGTCGTTCATGCTGCTCGATCAGCTCCATCGCCAACACGTGAACGAAGAAATTATGAGTACGATCGATGCGATCCCGCCATTCCGCCAGGCTCTCGGCTATGTGGAAGGATGGCGAGGTGAGATTGTGCACTGGCTGATGACGGATAAAGCAGGCAATATCTATCGCTGGAAAATCACGGACCCGTCATTCCATAACTGGCGAGCCCTGAAAGTTGCTGTGTTGAACAAAATCGTACCGGATTTACCGGTCATTAATAAAAGTTTCAATCTCTCATATTCCGGCAACGATCGATGATCATCCAACTAAAGAG
>CAYYHS010000467.1:0-2864 GCA_964471785.1 uncultured Chitinophagaceae bacterium | reverse complement strand
ATGGATGCCCACTTTCGTGGGCATGACATGCTTTTGTTCAAACTGAGACACTACCCGCCTTGCATTGAACTTCGGGTCATCATATATTGACATCACTTAACAACTACGCGGAAGCGAATATGAATAAATCGATATCGCAGAACTTGATTTCAAGAGTGAAAGAATGGGAACTCACCTGGGGAACATTTGAGGAAGACGAAACGCTACGTGTCGATGATGCAAAAGTTGAGCACGTTGCGGAAGAATTCGCGGAGCGAATGAAAGAGAATTATCCTTTCTTCCACCCATGCTATGCCGGCCAGATGCTGAAACCCCCGCACCCGGTTGCCCTCCTCGCCTATCAGACGGCAATGTCAATTAATCCGAACAACCATGCGTTAGACGGCGGTCCCGCCACGGCCAAGATGGAGATCGAAGCAGTTGCTCAACTCGCGCAGATGTTCGGATACAAAGAACATCTGGGACACTTGACAAGCAGCGGCACTATCGCGAACCTGGAAGCGCTCTGGGTTTCCCGATCACTCCATCCCTCCAAAGGAATTGCTTTTTCAAGCTCTGCCCATTACACACACAAGCGGATGTGTGAAGTCATACAGGCTGAATCGATTGAAATCTCAACCAATAATTCAGGACAAATGGATTGCGATGCGCTTGAGAAGGTTTTGAAAACCGGGAACGTTGGAACGGTGGTAGCAACGATTGGCACCACATCGATCGGTGCGGTCGATCAACTGCAAGAAGTTATTCCTCTATACCGAAAATATCATGTGCGCGTCCATGCAGACGCAGCGTACGGCGGATTTTTCATACTCCTCGCGCGGCACGATGCGCCGATCATCAACGCAGAGCCATTCCTTCATCTTACCGAATGCGACAGTATCGTGGTAGATCCTCACAAACACGGCTTGCAGCCCTACGGATGCGGGTGTGTGCTGTTCCGCGACCCCTCGGTCGGAGGGTTCTACAAACACGATTCTCCCTACACGTATTTTACTTCAAAAGAATTACACCTGGGTGAGATCAGCCTGGAGTGTTCCCGCCCGGGGGCGGCGGCGGCGGCGCTCTGGTTTACCCTCAGGTGCATTCCTCTGGAACCAAATACCGGACTTGGCGCCATCCTTACGAAAACGAGGAAAGCCGCCCTCGAATTTTCGAAAATCATAGAGAAGAGCACTCTCTTCGATGAATTTGTAAAACCTGAACTCGACATCGTCACATATTTCCCGAGAACGGAACCCCTCTCCGCCTCTCTCATCTCGAACAAAACTCAAAAGCTCTTCGCCGATGCGATGCACCACCCGTCGCATCCATTGTTCCTCGCCTTGCTCCAGGTGCCGTCAAAACGGCTAAAGAGTTTTTATCCGAGAATCGACTGTGACCGGGAACTTGCTACAATAGTTCGAAGTGTTTTGATGAAGCCGGAACACCTTGCGTTTGTCCCGGAGATGGTACGGGAGCTTGAAGAAATTGCGGGGTAATCGAAACGAGGCCTACGCTTTGGAACGATGGTGAGCAGAAGCTAAGAACCCCTGCAGATACGACAATCCCTCCAGGATCTTTTCTTCCTCGACAGGCTGCGGTAGACGAACTTTCCCAATTGATGTTGGAAGAACAAATCGTATCCGCGCCCCCTCCACTTTCTTGTCGACCCTCATGGCGTTGAGGAGATTCCGGGAGGATATGGTTACACTGTGAAGCAACGGCAGGGGGACTGAGAGAACAGCGCTTTCGATCCGAGCTGCATCTGAAGATGAAATTAGCCCGAGGCGGAGTGCGATGAAGGATTCCGCGGCCATTCCCAGAAGAACCGCCTCCCCATGTTTCAACGATCGATATTTTCCGGCATGTTCGAGCGAATGCCCCACGGTGTGGCCGAAATTAAGAATCGCGCGAAGGTTTTGTTCATGCTCGTCTTTCGAGACGACGAACGCCTTCATGCGGCAGCATTCGGCGACCGTCTGTGTCAGCACGTTGTTATCCATTCTCAACAGCTTGCTCATGTGTCGCTGGGTATACGAGAAAAACTTCCTATTCATGATGATCCCGTATTTTACCACTTCGCCGAGGCCGCAGACCATTTCTCGTTGAGGAAGACTCCGCAAGGTTGCAACGTCGGCAGCGACAAACACCGGTTGATAAAATGCGCCAACCATGTTCTTGCCCAGCGAATGGTTGACTCCAACCTTGCCGCCCACAGACGAGTCTACTTGCGCAAGGAGGGTCGTCGGCACTTGGACGAAATTGACTCCCCGCTGATACGTCGCCGCAATAAAGCCGGCAAGGTCGCCAACAACACCCCCGCCCAAGGCGACAATGGTCGAACGCCGTTCAATCTTCCACCGGAGCAGCGCTGTGAAGATCGCTTCCGCGCGCCGGAGGTTTTTCTGCTTTTCGCCTGCGGGAATGACAATCGAACGGACGAAAAATCCGGAGCCAGTAAGGCTTCGTTCCACAGTCTTGAGGTAGAGCGGGGCAACATTCTTGTCGGTAACGATGACCACGGGACGGGGCAAGCCATGGCGGCGGAACAGCAGGCCAAGCCCACGCAACAAATTTTCGCCGATGTAAATAGGATAGGACCTATTCCCGAGGGGAACCCGAACTGTTTTCACGGGAGTTCTATTCTTCAATGTGGTGGCGTAATTGTCTCACAAGTTCGTCAATAGTGTTTCCAATTTTCTTATCGTCGGTGTGAATCACAATGTGGGCCTGCTTATAGTATCCTTCCCTTTTCGACAGGAGCTCTTCGATGCGCCCCTGCAGTTGGCCGGCATCCATCAAATCGCCCTCAGGAGTGCGCAGCATTGGCCGGTCGCTCTTCGTACGAAGACGCTTGTAGATGTACTCCGGTTCCGCCTTTAAGT
>CAYYHS010000466.1:0-2867 GCA_964471785.1 uncultured Chitinophagaceae bacterium | reverse complement strand
TTGAACTGTTGCAGTACGTCTCTCCTGACGCCTCGATCAAGATTTCGCGGTTAAAAATCAAAAACAAGTCAAGGCGTCACCGGCGGCTCTCGATTACTGCGTACGTGGAATGGGTGCTTTCCGCTTCACGCGACTCTTCCGCTCCGTTCATCTCGACTTCTATGGATGCCGTGACGGGAGCGATGTTCGTCCGGAACCCGTGGAGGACCGAGTACCGCGATCGCGTGGCATTTGCCGATCTTGCAGGACGACAAATGAGCTGGACAGGCGACCGGAAGGAATTTCTTGGGCGGAATGGTACGATCGATCACCCGGCTGCCCTTGCCGGAGGAACATCGCTCTCCAACCGGGTAGGTGCCGGACTCGATCCATGCTGTGCAATGCAAACGAGGGTTGACCTGAAACCCGGCGGCAAAACTGAAATTGTTTTCTTCCTGGGCGAATCGGCCAATCATGAAGCTGCGCAAAAGCTCCTCTCGCGTTTTCGTGACGTCAACTTGAATGATGTCTTCCGTTCAGTAGAATCATTCTGGAATGACACTTTGGGGACCATCCAGGTTAAAACCCCCGATCGCTCGATGGACATCCTGCTCAATCGCTGGCTTTTATACCAAACGATAGCGTGTCGCATTTGGGCGCGCTCGGCGTTTTATCAGGCCAGCGGCGCATACGGATTCCGTGATCAACTCCAGGACGGTATGGCAATTGTCGTCTCGAAGCCGGAGTTGACACGGGAACACCTTCTGCGGGCCGCGGCGCGACAGTTCATCGAAGGAGACCTCCAGCACTGGTGGCTCCCGTCGTCGGGCCGGGGAGTAAGGACTCGGATCTCCGATGATCCGGTATGGCTTCCGTTTGCGGTTGCCCAATATACCGGTGTTACGAACGATCTCGCAGTGCTGAACGAAAAGATTCCTTACCTCGAGGGACCCATCCTCCGGGCGGGAGAATCCGATTCGTTCTTTCAGCCGATGGTATCCGGCGATGAAGCGACATTGTTCGAGCATTGTGCTCGCGCGCTCGATAGGAGCCTGCAGTGCGGTATCCATGGACTGCCGCTGATTGGCACGGGAGACTGGAATGACGCAATGAGCAAAGTGGGTGAAGGAGGAAAAGGGGAAAGCGTGTGGCTCGCCTGGTTCCTTCATGCAACAATTTCAATCTTCGCTCCGATAGCGCAGGCTCGCGGGGAACAGGTGCGTGCGAAGACATGGCTGGAGCATGCAGCGAAACTGAAAGCATCTCTTGAGCAAAATGCATGGGACGGAGATTGGTACTTAAGGGGATTTTACGATGACGGCACGCCCCTTGGCTCAGCAAAAAGTGAGGAATGCCAAATCGACTCCATTGCGCAGTCGTGGGGAATAATTTCGGGCATAGCCGAACCAACTCATGCCGCCAAGGCGATGCGGGGGGTGAATGAACTTCTCATTCGCCGCGCCGACGGCTTGGCACTCCTCTTTACTCCGCCGTTCAATCGCACGCCGCTCGAGCCCGGATACATCAAAGGATATCCTCCTGGAATTCGTGAGAACGGCGGGCAGTACACGCACGGCGCCATCTGGTCGGCCATTGCCTTTGCAATGGTCGGCGACGGGGACACAGCCGCCGAGGTCTTCTCGATGCTGAATCCGATTAACCGCTCGAGCACTCCCGTTGCGGTCGAACGCTACAAGGTGGAACCATACGTCGTGTGCGCCGACGTATACTCTGAACCTCCTCACATAGGTCGGGGCGGATGGACGTGGTACACCGGGTCCGCCGGATGGATGTACCGGGCGGGGCTTGAATGGATACTTGGATTCCGGCTTCAAGGGATTTCCCTTTCTATCGATCCATGTATTCCGAAATCGTGGAGGAACTTCGAAATATCATATCGCTACCGTTCCGCACGCTATGAAATCCAAGTGGAGAATCCAGGCGGAGTGAGCTATGGCGTCGTCAGTTGGACGCTCGACAGCGTATTACAACAAGCTCCGGAGCCGGGAGATCGAGTGCACCTGAACTTAGTTGATGACTCATCCACTCATCAAGTCCGCATAGTATTGGGGGTTACGGCATAGTCTCGCAGAAAAATGGATTAATCCCTTTATCGTGCTTTAGATCTATTTCATCTGAGTGAGCCGATTGCTATCTAGTTATAGCATCACAAGTGTTCTTAACTCCTATGAAACCTCTTCGCTTTAAGAAAATATGGGTATTGCTGAAAGATTCGGCTATCGCCTGGGATGCTGATAACATCGCGCAGCAAGGGGCGGCTTTATCGTTCTTTACCGTTTTCTCGATCTCCCCGCTCCTGATTCTCGCGCTGGTCTTCTCAAGTTTCGGATTCGGGCAGGCAGCTGCGAGCGGGCATCTCGTTTCTCAAATCAGCGGATTGATAGGTGCAGAGGGGGCACAGTTTGTTCAAAGCCTCATCACCAGCGTCTACAAGTCCGGCTCTACCGTGACCGCAGCCATTTTCAGTATTGTCATGCTACTCCTTGGTGCATCGGCGGTCTGTGTGCAGCTGCGCGACTCGCTCAATTTCATCTGGCACGTTCAGCAGAAACCTACCGGCACGATTCGCGCCTTTCTTCGGGCACGACTTTTCTCTATCGCCATGATTGTTGGTATCGGCTTTCTTCTCCTGGTATCCCTTATTCTTAGTGCGGTTCTGGCGGCAATGAGCAATTACTTGAGCAGCCTGCTTGCAATTTTGCCGGGTCTGGTGAGCGTCCTTGATTTCATCATCTCATTCATTGGGATCACCGTCATCTTTGCGTTCATGTTCAAATTTATCCCCGCAGCAACTCTTAAATGGGAGGATGTCTGGGTGGGGGCGGGCGTGACCTCGCTTTTGTTCTCGATCGGGAAGCTTATCATCG
>CAYYHS010000465.1:0-2874 GCA_964471785.1 uncultured Chitinophagaceae bacterium | reverse complement strand
GCACTCCCCGACAATGCGTACAAAGAACTAAAACCCGGCGAAGAATACCGCCCCATCATGGACCCCAACCAATCGTACCCCGAGGTGACGCCATGGTCGGTAGGGTGGGGACTGGTGATGGCCGTTTTCTTCTCAGCGGCGGCAGCCTACTCGGGCCTGAAGATTGGGCAGGTGTTTGAAGCTGCAATTCCTATCGCAATACTTGCCGTGGGCCTCTCGACAGCATTCAAACGAAAAGGCGCGCTCGGGCAAAACGTCATCATCCAATCCATCGGAGCATGTTCGGGTGTCATAGTCGCCGGCGCTATCTTCACCATTCCTGCTTTGTATATCCTTGACCTACCGGCGAATTTTTTTCAGGTATTTTTCGCCTCCGCTATCGGAGGATTTTTGGGCATCTTATTCCTGATTCCCTTCCGGAAATATTTTGTTAGAGACATGCACGGTACGCTCCCCTTCCCGGAGGCCACCGCAACGACGGAGATTCTCGTTGCGGGCGAAAAAGGGGGATCCCAAGCGATGGTGCTCGTCGTCAGCGGATTGATCGGAGGTCTCTTCGACTTTACCTTTAGTGCCTTCGGATGGTGGTCGGAAGTAATTTCATCGCGGATGATTCACTACGGCGATGTCCTCGCCAACAGAGTGAAAATGGTAGCAAAGGTTGACGTCTCTGCGATGGTCTTTGGGCTCGGCTACATCGTTGGTTTGAAATATTCCGCTATCATTGCTGCGGGGTCGTTCCTCTCCTGGTTCGTCCTCGTTCCCCTCTTTTATGAAGTCGGGCATTCGTTGACGGTTCCTCTGGGAGCCACCGTAACGAAGCTCATTGCAAACATGTCGGCCGAGGAAATTTTTCGCAACTACGTCCGGCAAATCGGCATCGGAGGTATTGCGATGGCCGGGATCATCGGGATTATCCGTTCCTCCAAGATTATCGCGGGCGCGTTTTCGCTTGCCTATCGTGAAATTTTTCGTGGAAAATCTGGAACAGCGGAGTCGACTGTTCGTTGGCAGACAGATATCAAGATGCTCTATGTTGCCCTTTTGATCCTGTTGACAGCCTTGCTGGTATTTGTTTTCTTCTACGGCGGCGTAGTGTTCAATTTCACCCACGCTGTTGCCGGTCTGCTGATTGTCATGATCATTTCGTTCCTCTTTACAACAGTCGCCGCGAATGCTACGGCAATTGTCGGAACGAATCCGGTGTCCGGCATGACGTTGATGACGCTGATTCTTTCATCGTTCGTCCTCGTTCAAATCGGGCTCACCGGAGCGTCGGGTATGGTGAGCGCGCTCATCATTGGCGGAGTGGTCTGCACAGCCTTATCGGTTGCGGGCGGTTTCATCACCGACCTGAAGATTGGATACTGGATCGGTTCGACTCCGAAAAAACAGGAAACGTGGAAATTCTTAGGCGTTCTGGTTTCCGCGGCGACCGTTGGGGGAGTTATTCTCGTACTGAATAAATCGTTCGGTTTCAAAGGCGAACACGCCATGGTTGCCCCCCAGGCCAATGCAATGGCAGCTGTCATTCAGCCGCTCATGTCAAATGTATCGGCCCCATGGGTTCTCTATGCTGCCGGCGCAGTGATCGCTCTGATCTTGACGATGATCGGAATTTCTCCGCTCGCATTTGCTCTTGGAATGTACATTCCACAGGAACTGAACACTCCGCTGGTCTTCGGCGGGTTGGTCGCTTGGTGGGTTACGACCCGTTCAAAGGATGAGAAACTCAACAACGCCCGATTCTCGCGCGGGACGCTCATCGCATCCGGTTTCATTGCCGGCGGTTCGCTCTTTGGCGTCCTGAGCGCTTTCTTAAAATTTTTCGACCAGGAGGTTTGGAATTTTGGCTATGCCAATTGGTATGCGGCCAGCTGGGCCGACTCGCATTCCGGTGAGATTACCGGCTTGATCATGTTTGTGTTGTTGTTTTCCTACGCCCTGTGGGATTCAATGAGGGCGAAGGTAGAATAAGTATAAATAACCTTGCGAAGGTTTCACCTGTCCGCCATCTTCTTAGCGGAAACCTTCGCAGTGTTAATTAAGCATGAGGCTTGATATGAAAAGAAGAATGGTTGCTCTAATCGTTGTTTTAGTTTTTGGAGTCGCATGTTCATCCGCTCAAGAGATGAAATCGATTCAGCTTCCGCCGCCGCAGACGGCAATTGGGAAGCCTCTCATGCAAGCGTTGAAACTTCGGCAATCGTCGAGGAGTTTCGATCCGAAGGCGTTGCCATTGCAGGAGATATCCAACCTTTTGTGGGCCGCTTACGGCATCAATCGGCCGGAATCCGGCAAAAGAACGGCTCCTTCAGCGATGAATTGGCAGGAAGTGGACGTCTACGTCGCGCTGAAGGAGGGAGTTTATATCTATGATGCAAAGGCGAATAGTCTGAAACCTGTTATTGCGAAGGATCTTCGCTCGGGAACAGGCAGCCAGGATTTTGTCGCCACCGCCCCGCTCAATCTCGTCTACGTTGCAGATATGTCAAGGGTCTCAAGAGGCAGCGATGAAGATAAAACTCTCTACACCGCTGCCGATGCCGGCTTCATCGCGGAGAATGTTTATCTCTATTGCGCCTCGCAGGGACTTGCAGTGGTTGTGCGAGGTTCAGTAGACAGAGCCTCGCTCGCGGATGCCTTCAAACTCCGCCCGGAACAGAAAATTATACTGGCGCAGACAGTCGGATACGGAAAGTGAGAATTCCTTTTCTCTGACTATTTCGTGCAAGAATGTGAGGCGGTCCGGATAGAGTTCAAGAAATATTCGTTCGAAGAGGAAAACATTCTCTTGAGGAGCGCACAGTACTTATCTCGTGCCGCTTCCAAAAAATAAGATTGTATTTTTGGAAAATGTTTCTTCGATTAGCA
>CAYYHS010000464.1:0-2874 GCA_964471785.1 uncultured Chitinophagaceae bacterium | reverse complement strand
CGGTAACAATTGACTAGACTAATCCACGATTTTAGGCTGAAAACTCGGGTCGATGCTCGAAAAACACCGATGTTAGGACTTTTTGGTCTTGTCAGATTTGCGGCGCTTTGGCTTGGATTCGCGGATCGGTTTTGGGGCGTTCAAGAGCTTTCGCATGGTGTCGCGCATGTGCTGCATTGCGGCGTCGGGGTCGGATACGAGTAAGTCATCGGATGATTTGATCGATGCACGTTTCATTTTTTCATCCCTGTTTCGGTTGGGGGCCGCGAATAACGAAATGCGCGCTCCGATCACGCTCAACTTTTGCGTGAATGTGATCAAAAATTCCCTTATCTACCAATGATACGAGTATCTTTTTCATCGTGCCCCAATTGTGGCCGGTCAAACGAACTGCGTCGGTAACATTGATGTGACCGTTTTCGGCAGCAAAATTTATGCAGCGTTTTTCGACTTCGGTTAAACTCGATGCCAGCCGCGTGCCTAACAGTTTGGCCACATCTTGATCAACCCATTTACGCCTTTGCTTGACGTTGTTTCTTAGAGTGACCCGGACCATAGCATGGTTTATTTGCTCTTGTTTCCACTCGGGGGCTGGCAATTCAGATTCCAGCATTTCGGCTCGCATGCGGCGCGTGCCTTCATGAGCGCACTTCACAAATCTAAGATGATACAAGGCGTACATCAGAAATGGATTTCGGGGTACATGAAGAAAATTATCAGGATCAACAAACGGAGGAAATGCCCCTGGGCTCTCAACCACCAGTCGATCATCAAACATCTTCACAAAAACGGGCGTATTCCGCATTCCGTTGCCATATGATCGATGCGCGCATGCGTTTACGATTGCCTCATACCACGCGAATTCAGGATACTCCTTAGCAGTGAAGAACCTGCCTTCATCAAGTCGCGAGAATGTGCGTAATTGCGACCTTAAAATTGCTGCTATTTGCTCGATTTGCTGGGGTATTGTTCCATCGATGAAATCTTCCTTTACAGCGTTCCATCGCTCTCCAACGCCCTCTTCCTCCCCCTCAAATCGCAAAAAGCGAATACGGCATCCGGCAACTACCTTGGTTGGATCGATGGAGAACAGTAGAGCACATGCAATATTTGGCTTAAACCCTGATGGGGATGTGCCACGCACGCCCAAGTGCATGAGTTCCAGAACATCTTCCATTGAATGCTCATCACTCCATCCCTTTTTGGTCCTAACCGCTGAAACGAATTCCGCAAGCAACTCTGTATTAAAATCCTTAGGATACTTAAGCTGATCGCACGGTTCGTCCTCGAATCTCACCTCACCCTTTTCCGCCTGAAGCTGTCTGATCTGGTCTTGAGTTGTAAGTTCTTTCCGCCTATTTGCCCTCCGGACGATAACTTCTCCGGACACTGTTCGGACGACTCGTGTCGCGTTGTAATAGACCCGAAAGACGAGAATGAAATCTGCAAATCCGTCGCCATCTCGATTAATTTTGATTCGCTTTACTTTGTACGACGCATCTGGACAGTAATCGTCAGCGGTCAATTCAAGCCGATTGAGCTGCTTTTGAGAAATCTGGGAACATCCTTCAACATGATGATCGTCGCGGATTCCGACTACGATCAAGCCTCCACTTGGCGATGTATTTGCCCACATCGAAAACCACTGGCTTAGGTCTTTTGGGTGAATGCCGTTGGGCTTGAACTCGATTCTGCAATCCTCTTGCAAAGCGCGCAATAAAGGCTCATCCGCCCGATCATATATTTCGTCGGGCGTTAGAAGTTGGATTTGCGGCCTATCGAACTCGAAAAGCCATTGGCCATTCGGCTCTATCGGCATCGACATATTAATTCCCGTCAAACTCTTCGTTTCCCTCGCCCCTGTCGTTTTCTCATGATATCGGGACCAGCGAATCGCCGCCAATGAGATTTCTGTAGGTCAAACGCTTGCCGATGACACCGGGCAAAGCCTTCATAAAACGGCCTCCATCGTCGGTTTTGCGGTTATTGAATCGGAAGCACTCCGCATCGAGATATCGGAATAAGTGAAACGGCTCGATGGTGACGTGCGTTCCCTTCACGCATCGCTTGAACAGCGCCCAGAAATTTTCGAGGCTGTTGGTATGAACGTTGCCGCGAACATATTCAAAACTGTGATCGACAAACCGATGAAAGTATTCGGTCGAGAGTCCGCGATATCCGCCCCAATTGTCCGTGAAAAGATTCGATCCGGGTTCAACATTCGTGCGGATTTGCGGATGAATGTTCGCGTTATCAACGGCGGGTAAAACCATGGTCCTGACTTCCCCGCCGCGCTGCAGCATCCCGAATACCGCCGCCTTGCCATGATCCTTGCGGTTCCTGCGCACGCGGTCGGCGCGTTTCTTGTGCATGTTTTGTAGCTTGCCACCAAGAAACGTTTCATCTGCTTCGATCGTTCCCGACAGTTTTTCAAGGCTTCCGTTTTTCAGCGACGTGCGGATGCGATGGAGCATAAACCACGCGCTCTTTTGTGTGATACCAAGGTGACGCGCGACTTCGTAGCTGCTGATCGAATTTTTCGCGCTGGTTTCAAGCCAGAACGCCACAAGCCACTTATCGAGGCCGAGTGCGCTGTCTTCAAAGATCGTTCCGACCTTGGCACTGAATTGACGCTTGGGATGCCTGCTGCTGCATTGCCAGCGGCGCTGGTTGGCGAGGTACGAAACCTTGACCGAGCCGCACGTCGGACAGCAAACGCCATTGGGCCAGCGAATCTGAACGAAGAACGATTGGGCGATATCCGGATCAGCGAAGTATCGAACCGCTTCCATCAGGGTTTTCGGCGTTTCGTGCTGCGTGTTCATGCCCGAATTATAGGGCAATGTATGGATTAGTCAAGTATATTTTTACCGA
>CAYYHS010000463.1:0-2880 GCA_964471785.1 uncultured Chitinophagaceae bacterium | reverse complement strand
CCCACCACGGTTCGGAGCCCGTGGCAGGCTCCAGTGGGCATCCATTTTGAGATCGAAAAAGCAATGTTTGGATTCCCGCTGGAGTTTATCCCGTGCTTTATGCGGGACGGGAATGACAAACTGAGACACTACCGAGATTGCCTTTGCCTCCTATTCTTCGTATTTTTTTGTGACTGCAACGCTTGGCGGCTGTAGTGCATGAGCATTACAGCCGTTTACGTTTTGAGCAAAGACATCCGATGAAAAAGTGCCTCATTATCACCTATTATTTTCCTCCTTCGGGCGGGCCCGGCGTCCAGCGAGTCCTGAAGTTTGTGAAATACTTACCGGAATTCGGATGGGAACCGGTTATCCTGACAGTGCAAGACGGCGACTATCCTGCCCGGGATGAGTCTCTTCTAAAGGAAATTCCGCCATCGCTGAAAGTCTACCGCACATCAATTCTCGAGCCGTACAACCTCTACCGTCGATTGACCGGCAAGAAACCGGGCTCAGCGGTCGACGTCAACAATATCCCCAAGAAAGGCGAAAAGAAGAATCTCTATGAGACTCTTGCGGAGTTTGTGCGGTCCACATTTTTTATCCCCGACGCGAGGGTCGGCTGGCTGCTAAACGCCGTGAACGAAGCGAAGAAGATCATCCGGCAGGAATCAATTGACGTGCTCTATTCTTCGTCGCCCCCATACACCTGCGCCCTTATTGCACGCAATGCTCACCGGGCAACGGGGATTCCGTGGGTTGCAGGATTCAGAGATCCATGGACCGGATTTCTCTCAACCCCTCAACGATGGATCATCCCCAGAAAACTCGATGAGTATCTGGAGAGAAGCTGCTTCCAAGAGGCGACGCGGGTCGAGGTAGCGTGGCGCGGGATTCTTAATGACATGCACTCGAAATATCCCGACATTCCGGTCGACAAGGTGACTCACCTCCCCAACGGTTTTGACAGCGCCGATTTTCCTTCCAAGACATTTCGCCGGAACGAAAAGTTCACGGTAACGTACGCCGGTTCTATGTATGGCGTCCGGAATCCGGGTACGTTTCTGCGCGCGGTCGCGAATCTTATCCGTGCGGGAAAAATCGATCCAGGGAAAATTCACCTGAAATTCATCGGAAGGTTCGGTGCCGAGATTCTTGAAATGTTCCAGGAACCGACAGTCGCGGGATGCATCGAGGTCATTCCGTATCTTCCTCATTCGGAGAGCATCGGGCACCTGATGACATCCGACGCGCTGCTGCTCGTTGTCGACGAATACGCGGGAGGAGAAGAAATAGTCCCGGGCAAAGTGTTCGAATACATCGGCGCGGGGCGTCCGATCATCGGCATAGCGCATGAGGGGGCCATTGCGTCATTGCTCCGCGAAACGAAATCGGGAATGACTGCCCGCAATGACGACATCGCCGCCATCGAACGCCTCTTTCTTGAATATTACAGCAATTATCTCTATAATAAATCCGCCTATTCTCCCGACCAACAAATCATCAAGCAATTCGAGAGAAGAGAAATCGCCGGCCGGCTCGCCCAGTTATTCTCAGAATCGTGCGGCCAATCATCATCCTAACTTCCCGACATCACTTTCCCCCACATGGCAAAACAAAAGAATCAGGTTCGCCAGGAGTCATCCTTCCTCATCCCGAAGAAGTATCAGCACTATGCGGCGATCGGGATCATCCTCCTCACCCTCGTCGTCTTTTTCCACGATGCGGTCTTCTCGGACAAAGTCTTCGTCAGCAGCGACAACCTCGCAGCGCACAGCTTCGACAAATTCCTTAATGAAGCAAAGAGCGACGGCGTATATCCCTTGTGGGTCCCCTATATCTTCTGCGGCATGCCCTCATTCGCCAGCCTCCTCTCGACCCCCGATCGGACGTACGATATTTCGGGGTTCATCATGGACCGCCTCCACGACCTCTTCACTTTCGTCCTTCGAAACCCGGAAGGAACGACGGTCATGTTCTATTATTTTATCTTTGGCGTCTCGATGTATTTCTTCATGCTTCACAAGAAGAAATCGCCGCCGGCCGCTCTCTTTACTTCTCTCGCTGCAACGTTTTCAACGTACGTCATCATCCTCATCATGGTGGGTCATAACACCAAGATTGCCTCGATCTGCCTGTTGCCCGTTGTCCTGATGTTGATCGAAGAGATGAACGACAATTTCAAGTGGTGGCACGGCATCGCGCTGATGCTCGCAATTCATATTCAGCAACTCGGTTCTCACATTCAGTTTTTCTTCTATTCGTATTTGCTGATCGGCATCTACTACCTCTACCTTCTGATTGTCCGGCTCGTCAAGAAAGAAGACTGGCTCGCTATTCTCCGGAGCGGTGTTGTTTTTGCGGTTGCAGCGGCCCTTTCTTTCGCAATGTCTGCCGACATCTATCTTTCGACGCTGGAATACAACCCCTATTCTATTCGCGGGGCTAACCCGATCGTCCAATCATCGCAGCCGATGAAGTCCAAGACCGCCGAAGGGGGGTTGGACTACGAGTATGCTACGAACTGGTCGTTCAGTCCGGGCGAAATGATGACGTTCCTGATTCCGTCGCTCTACGGCTTCGGAGATCACCCCTACAAAGGACCGCTCACCGGCAATCAGGAGCAGCAGCTCAATACCTACTGGGGGCAAATGACGCAGCCCGTCGATGCGCCGCAGTATATGGGCCTCGTCGTGCTGATCTTTGCTGTGTTCGGGGTCTACTACAATCGCCGTGACAGATTTGTCCAGGCAACTCTCATCGTCGGCTGTCTCGCAATTTTCGTCTCCTTCGGCCGGAACTTCTCCATCGTCTACGATCTGATGTACAACTATTTCCCCGGGTTCAACAAATTCCGGATCCCGTCAATGATCCTGATCCTTCTCCAGCTTATTGTGCCGA
>CAYYHS010000462.1:0-2887 GCA_964471785.1 uncultured Chitinophagaceae bacterium | reverse complement strand
CTGATTCTTGCCGTTTCAATCTCCCGGATTTTTCTGGGCGCCCATTGGGCCACAGATGTGATAGGGGGATATTTGTTTGGTTTTGCCTACCTCGGTATAATTCTAATATATTATTTTAGGCTTCCGCGATTCAAACGCCCTTAAACAATCTGCTCCTAATGATCTAAACGCACCTCTTCCGAACGATCGAGCGGATATCTGTCTGCTTCTTCGCGTGAAAAGCATTCAACTAATTAGTCCTATTGGATCGTTGCAAAGCTTGGATGCCCCTTCAGGGGGACGATCGCTGGAAGAAGGCTGAAACTGCGAGAAGTGGGGACTTGAAAACTTGAAGACGTTTTCCTGGTGAAGAGCGTTCGAAGTAGACGGGTATCTAAACTTCTCCGTAGGTTAATTCTTATGGCTTGAACTGATGAGTGATGTTCTTATTGATTCAATACTGGAATACGAGGGCCGCGAAAACCCACATCGTCAAATTAGACTTCTCATCACTTCTCATCGAGGACTTCTCGGATTTTCCGCAGCATCTCATCCGGCACGTACGGTTTCTGAATGAACGCTTTTGCGCCTGAATTCAGTATTGCTGCTTTGTCTGACGGGTCAATATAGCCGCTGGCGATGATGAATTTTACAGTGGGTTTCATGCGGGTCACTTGCTCAAAAACGCCAAACCCGTTGAGCTTTGGCAATCCCAAATCGGAAAGGACCAGCGCGATATCGTTTTGATGCCGCTTAAACATGAGTACCGCCTCTTCACCGTCGCCCGCCGTAAAGACATTGTAGCCCTTCCCTTGGAGAACCAATTTTGCCAAACTTCGGATCATTTCTTCGTCCTCTACAAGAAGAATTGTTTCTGCTCCTCCCTCAGCATCAGCAAGCATTTCTTGATTGATTTCAAACGGCTCAAGCTCTTCGAGATTCACGGGAAAGTACATTGAAAAGGTTGTTCCATGGCCCGGTTCGCTGGCAACGTCGATGAATCCCTTGTGAATATGAATGATGCCGAATGCAACGGCGAGACCAAGTCCCGTTCCGTGACCGGGCGTTTTGGTCGTAAAGAAAGGTTCAAAAATCCGATTTCGGATTGCGTCATCCATTCCTGTGCCGACGTCTGAGACCTCAACGAGAACGTACTCACTCGCTTCGGCTTCGGCAAATCTTGTCTGCACCTTTTCCCCGGCAATGAGTTGCGTAGAAAGACTGAGGGTTCCTCCGTCTGGCATCGCATCCCGCGCGTTGACGCACAGATTGAGGAAGACCTGCTGTATCTGAGTCGAGTCCGCAAGGATCGTTGGAAGTTTTTCTGCCAATGTCGTCGACACTGTGACGGTTTTGGGAAATGTTTCTCTCGTCAGCAAGACCACTTCTTTTATCACGTCGTTCAATGAAATGCGCTGCAGTATCACATCGCTCTTGCGTGCAAACGTCAATAATTGCCGGACTAGGGCAGCCCCGCGCCGTGCAGCCGTTGTTATCGTCTTGATCCGGTCAGCTATTGTTTCCGGTTCAAGGGGGCGCCTTTGGATAATAGTGGCATGTCCTATGATGATACTCAGGATATTGTTGAAGTCGTGAGCGATCCCGCTGGCGAGCGTACCTAAGCTCTCAAACTTCTGCGCCTGGATCAGTTGCTGTTCGAGGAGATGCCTTTTTGTATCGTCGAACAGGTAACTGGTGATTTCCACGAGTGTATCATGGTCATCGAACTTCCCAACGACGTTTTCGATTACCCGGACCGGTACGCCGTCTTTTCTCACCATCTGGACTTCAAGATATTCAATCTTCTTTTGCGCCTCGATTGTTGAGAGGTAGATTCTCCTCTTCTCCGGGTCGCCATAGAGAACGCTAATGTTGGTTGCTTTTGCATCCGCCACTGAATCAAACCCGAACATGCGAACAAACGCCGGATTACATTCTAGGAGTGTACCATCCGGAGTTGAGACAGAAGCGCCGGAGATGTTCCTCTCGAAGAGACTCTGATATTTTTCCTTTGATTCTTTGAGTGCTGCTTCGGCCTGCCTGCGTTCTCTGCATCTCTCCGCCTCAAACAGAGCTCTTTGCGTAGCCGGTACGAGACGAGAGGGCTTTCCCTTTAAGACGTAATCGGTTGCACCATGCACCATACCCTCGATCACAGCCTCTTCACCGGTGGTTCCTGAAAGGAAGATAAAGGGTATGTCTGGATATTTTTGTCGGGCAAGTTTCAGCGCAGACTTTCCGTCGAATGATGGCAGCGTAAAGTCTGAGACGATCAGGTCAAATTCGGTCTGCTCGAGGGCGTTTGCGAATTCGTCCCGCGTTTGAACTACTGTGATCACACATCCGATATTCGCTTCTTCCAGGTTTAGGCGAAGAAGTTGAGCGTCATTTGCATCGGCCTCGAGATGGAGAATCTTCAATGTGTTATTCATGGCGTCATAGAATTTCTTAAGGATGGCATCCTGGAATGGCAGTATGGCATAACGGAACGTGAGAAAGTTCTAAGCATGCAGGCTTGCTCCTACGCCATCACTGTAAACCGTGACCCTTTCGCATATCATTCAGCTTCTTGGCGATAATGACGTTATTTCGAACTCAGTGTTAGTGGCGGCCATATCCTCTGTTTGCTCGCGTCGTAATCTCCTCCATGTTGGGTTGTTCGCAGTGATGCTGCGTCTCTTTTCTCCAGCCCTTGAAACGAAAAACCTCCTGTCATCAAGCATCGAATCGGGAGGTCAAACCGTCGTTCCCCCGGACTCTGGCTTGTATTCGCATAAATTTACGGGGAAGTGTGGATAAAGTCAAGACCGAAAAGGGCATCCTGGCCTTTGGCGTGCTTTTGTCTCCTGACCGAAACAAATGTACGTATGAGCGATGTGAGATTACAAGATTTGCCAGCCTGAGAACG
>CAYYHS010000461.1:0-2891 GCA_964471785.1 uncultured Chitinophagaceae bacterium | reverse complement strand
CGGCAAGCCCACGTCTTGCACCGTTACTCCCTCTGGCTGGTCGAATGCGGCAGCGTTCACGATTACATGGATAAATCCTCAAAACGGCACGTTGCCTATTGATACAATCTGGTATTCGATCGACACATTGCCGAAGAGTGCAGCCATCATGAAGAGCCAACCTGCGGCTGGGACAAGCGCAAACGTCTCGATCGCACAAGTTGGAAAAGACACTCTCTATTTTTTCCTTGAAGATTCTCTAGGGAATAAAAATAGAGATTCAATTGGATCTGTTGTCATTAAGTTCGATAATAATGGTCCTGCCATAACTCAGAACAATGCCAGCCTGGACACGATATTTGTTCAGGCAGATGGAATGCTTTCGAGTATTCCTCCGGTCGTTTCTTCTGCGACTGAACCGCCAAACGAATCCGGCGTTATGGAATTCAATTTGCTGTACCGGCGGCTCGATGGACAAACGTGGGACTCCCTTAACTTTTCCAATGATACAGTCATCATTCCAAAAGCTTCGTTCTCCAAAAATGGAACGGTTATCGGTGTCGAGTATCGCATTCAGGCAGTCGATAGCGCCCGAAATTCTACGCTCTCCAATCTCTTTTCTTTTGATGTGCGCTACACGTCGGATTTGACCGTAACTAATTTTTCCGATATTCCAAGCGTCCATTCGTTGAATTTGCCCGTGGGCCAGGAGGTAAAAGCGTATCGACTCCTGTCGGTACCGTACGATCCTGAAGATCAGAGGCCGAGTAGTTTTATCGGCCAGAGCTTTGGGGCGCATGCCGTCAACGGAGTACCGTACGTGAATTGGCGCATGACTCGGTGGGTCAACGGAGCTTGGAACGATTACGACTCCTTCAAAGATTCTTCGATCGTCATTCCCGGCGCCGGTTTTATGATGGTCTCGGAGAATCAGGGAAAATCCGCAGCATTGAGCAAACCAAAATTGATCAGAGCGGACAAGATGCCCTACACGGGGGTCGCACTTAACCAAGGGTGGAACCTTGTGGGAAATCCTTTCCTGGTTGATGTTCCTTTCGATCATTTGATTTTTCAAGGGGGAAACCCTGTCGCTCACTACTATTTTTCCGGAACCGGAACGCAGGGAGGCTGGGATTCCACCTCTGTCGATACCCTGAAAAGCTGGCAAGGGTTGGCAGTGAAAGTGGACAGCGCTTGCACATTGAAATTCGATCTGACTGGCATTCTTCTGCCTCCTGCCCCCGGTTCAAATAGACGGGAACCAAAAGCAGTTGCGAAAGTCGCTAATCCTCAAACATCAAGAGAATGGACTTTGAGGTTCGATGCCGTTAGAGATGACATCGGAATGTCAAGCATTGGGACCGAGATCGGGATGAAAGCGGGAGCGCTTCAGGGATTCGACAAATCAGATCGCTTCCAGGCGCCGTTTGTCGGGGGCCGTAATATTCTTGTGAGCGTCCAAAATGAAGTGGGGCCCCTCATGAAGGATATCAGGCCTCTCAGTCCGGAAGGCGATACCTGGGATTTGACCGTCATGACCGGCGACGGCTTTGCCAAAACAAAATTATCATTTGGTGCGACGGATGGCATTTCGAGCCAAGGTTTTGAAGCGACCCTGGTTGACATCACAAAAGGGTTGGCATACGACCTCACAAAACAAAAAACGATTCTGGTGATAACCGGGAAAGATGGAGTGGGAACGTATCGCTTGATCGTTGGGACATCTTCATTCACTGAGAAGAATCTGGGAGGAGTAGCACTCATTCCGAATGAACCGAGCCTCTACAACAATTATCCGAATCCGTTCAATCCGGAAACGATCATACGGTATGCCGTACCCGGCACCATGAAGACAGCACGAGTCCTTTTGAAAGTGTACAATGTGTTAGGACAGGAGGTTCGCACCCTTGTTAATGAATCTGTTACTCCCGGATTTTATGAAGTGAATTTTGACGGCAGGGATCTTTCATCGGGCCCGTATTTCTATCGTATCTCAATAACCGGCGGCGGAGTAGAATACCACGAGGCAAAGAAAATGCTGTTGATCAGATAGGGACAGCTCAATGCTCTATTTCAAAATACGTAATCTGCGATTATTGGTGATAAGTACTGTGGCGGCAATGTTTATGCTTCCGCCACGGCTTGCGGCACAACCTGCTTCGTCCAAATCCACGATCCAGGTGCTTGTGGTCAGCGGCGGAGCAAGCGGATTATCGGCGGGAGAAACGGATTCCTTTTTTTCGAATCTGCAGGGGAAATTATCTCAGTTCTCCGCTCTCTCCGTTTTCCTCAAAGCCGACCTTGCAAGAGGATTGAAAAAGGAAGACAGGGCTGCACTGGAAAAATGTGTAGACGTCAGTTGTGTACAATCGATCGCCCGCAAAGCGGGATTCCTGAGAGTTCTTCTTTGCAGGATAACAAAAAAGAATTCCACGTATCAGTTTCAATCGGACGAATTTGATGTCAGGAAAGCTCAGAAGCTTTCGCAAGTAACCGACAATGCAGTGTGTGCCTCAGCCGGCGACGTTGATCTTTTTATCAGGAAAGTAGCAATAAAAGTAGGACAAACGGTGACACATGACACTTCAGTCCCGGAAGCTCTTCAGGAATCGAATTCGAATCTCTGGTGGTACATTGGTTCCGCTGCTGTAGTCGGTGTTGCGGCGGGCGTCTACTATGTTGTCGCGCACAAGAAGCAGAGTTCAAGCACCCCCAGTTCGTTGCCGCTTCCGCCCAACTTACCTTGATGGCCTCAGGTTCTGCCGCTCACAAATAGAATGTCTCTGTGTAACTTTGTGTAACTCTGTGAATCTCTGTGTCACTCTGTGTAACAGAGGTTAAGGTTTCACAGAGTGGCACAGAGGAGCCACAGAGATAAAGTCCAGAGGGGAGGGTTAGAGTGGGGTTGTCAA
>CAYYHS010000460.1:0-2896 GCA_964471785.1 uncultured Chitinophagaceae bacterium | reverse complement strand
CGGGCATGACGAAGGTATGCTCGCGTCATTCCCGAACGTTTTCATCGGGAATCTGCTTGTCTGCAATTCACAACGATCAAACTGCAGCAGCACCAATCTTTGATTCCTTCAAGTTCGTCAGTTCACGCTCGTTCAGCTTCCACCACCTTTATCTTTTCGGCCAAATCTGCATACTCTTTCGAAAGTTCGGTTATTTCCGCTTCCGATTTTTCTTCTGCATTGATGACCGCGTTGTTCGCGGGTTTGTGCGACGCCACAAGTTCATTGATCTTTAAATGCAACGAAGCTGAAAAGTGATTGAACGATTTTTGAATAATGAACAAGCTTAGAAATGTAACACCCAGGATTACGTCGCCAATAGCATAGTGGATATCTTGCGTGTAAAACCGTTTGTTGCTGAGCCAGAATATTTCCACGCCTAACGCAATAATAAATGCCATTGAATTGCCAAGGACGATGGTGGCAATGGCGGTTAACCTCTCAAAAATCCTTTCGGCATGCCTGTAGAGATCGAGGATGGTATGTTTCCAATCGCTATCGGCTCCGGCAGGTTTGCCTTCTCGATTGATTCTATGGGTTTCTTTTTTCATGCCTCATTGAACGGACTATAAACATTGAATTGAATATTCACTTCACTTCTTGCTCTTTGTGGCGGGATCTTTTTTAAGTTTTTTCTCGTTGCCGTCGTGTGCCACGCTTACAAGCTGTTTCCCGAGATTTTCTCCCACAAACAACCCGATGAATGCCTTCGGGGCATTTTCCAGGCCTTCCATGATACTTTCGTTGTACTTGAGTTTCTTCTCCCTCAGCCATTCCGCCAATTGGTATATCCCTTGATCGAAGCGATCGGCATAATTGCGGACGAGGAATCCCCGCATGAGCGCGCTGTGAGAAAGCAACGACGGCTGGATGCGCGGCCCCACTGGAATCTCTTTCTCGTTGTAGAGAGAGATTTGTCCGCACAAAGGAATGCGAGCCCCGTTGTTGATCAATGCAAGGACGGCATCGGATATTGTGCCGCCGACATTATCGTAGTAGATGTCAACACCGTTTGGACAGGTATCCGACAGAGCTTTCGTCAAATCTTTCGATGCGTGATAATTGATTGCGTCGTCGAATCCCAGCTCATCTTTTAGGTACGTAACCTTTTTGTCAGACCCGGCTATACCTACCACTCGGCACCCGTATATCTTAGCAATCTGACCCACGATAGTTCCCACGGCTCCGGCCGCAGCGGAGACCACGACGGTCTCACCTTTCTTCGGCTCTCCTATCTCCAGGAATCCGAAATACGCAGTGAGGCCGGTCATTCCCAACACCCCCAGCGCCGTGCTGACCGGGCCGAACTCCAGGTTAATCCTGCGCACATCCTTTGCCTCTGCGACCGAGTAATCCTGCCATCCGAGGTTTCCGACAACGATATTGCCTTTCACAAAGCTGCTCGATTTCGATTCGACGATTTCGCCGACGACCCCTCCGTTTAGAACTTCGTTGAGTTGGAACGGCGCGACGTACGATTTGCGATCGTTCATCCTACCCCTCATATAAGGGTCGACAGAAATGAACCGCGTCTTTACCAACACCTGCCCGTTCGCAGGATGAGACATCGGCGATGAGATCAACGTGAAGCAACTCTCATCCGGCATTCCCGTCGGTCTCTTGACGAGAGTGATTTGTCTATTCATGTGTTCGGGCATCGGACCTCCAACAAATTTTGCCTGCGGTACAATTTATTTGACATGCGAAGGATAGTCTGTATACCCCTTTGCGCCGGGAGAATAGAATGTCGATGCATCAAGAACTTTTGAGAGGGGCCATCCGTTGATCAACCGGTCGACAAGATCGGGATTGTTGATAAACGGTCTGCCGAATGAAATGAGATCCGCAAGGCCTCCCTGTAATTCGGTTTCAGCACGCTCCTTGGTATATCCTCCGCCAAGAATAATTGTGCCGTGAAAGGCATTTCGAATAATCGATTTTATCTTGACCGGCACTTCCGGCGCTCCCATGCTGCTATGATCTACGATATGGATATAGAGGATGTTCATTCGATTGAGCTGTTGAGCAAGGTATTCGTAGGTTTTTTCTATGTCAGGATAGGGGGGCATATCGCTTGCGACGCCGTAAGGAGATAGTCGAATCCCGACTCTCTCTCTTCCAATTGCCTCGATCGTGCCTCCGAGCACCTCCAGTACAAATCGGCACCGGTTCTCGATGCTGCCGCCGTAGATATCATTTCTCAAATTGCTTGCCGGAGACAAAAATTGCTCGAGCAGGTACCCGTTAGCGCCATGAAGTTCTATTCCATCAAAATTTGCTGCGATTGCATTGACGGCAGCAACAATGTATTCGCGTTTCGTATATTCAATATCGTCGATGTCCATCGCTACCGGAACCGGATACTCCTGCAATCCGAGAGCATCCGTCCACATTTGTCCCGCGGCTCGAACAGCAGACGGCGCCATAATTTTTGCATTGGGGAACATGTTTGCCGGATGACTGATTCGTCCGGTATGCATGAGCTGGACGAATATTTTTCCCTCTTTGGAATGGACCGCGTTTGTTGTCTTCTTCCAACCTTCCACTTGCACGCCGTCAAAGATGCCGGGGATGCGGCTGTAACCGAGGCCATTGGGTGAAGGAGAGGTCCCTTCGGTAATAATCAGGCCTGCCGCCGCCCGCTGCCCATAGAAGTCGGCCATCAATTCGTTCGGGATGTTGCTCACTGCGCGGGAGCGCGTCATCGGCGCCATAACGATTCTGTTCTTCAGTTCAATGTTTCCAAGCCTGTAGGGACCCAATAATTCGATTTTTTTCATTTTACGTTTCCTTCATAACGTTATTCATCACGAAGTTCTATTTCAGAAAATCCGTATTCCATCTCACGGCAATTCCT